>NZ_JBBNJY010000045.1:0-13264 GCF_040093295.1 Ruminococcoides bili | reverse complement strand
GATCTCGACCTTTGAAAATGTCGACCAAACTTTTATAATTGACTTGTGAAGTATTCCGCTAAACCATAATACATTATTGTTACCCAAACATTTAGAAGAGAACCTAATTTTCTAATCAAAAAACCACCGAATTGCATTTATAACAACTCGGTGGTTATGTTTTTGCATAATATTTAATTAAAAAAATCAGTCTGTATCAAGTTTGAGCACTGCCATAAATGCCTCTTGCGGAACTTCTACCGAGCCGAGCTGGCGCATACGCTTTTTACCCTCTTTCTGCTTTTCAAGAAGTTTCTTTTTACGGGAAATATCACCGCCGTAGCACTTTGCAAGTACATCTTTTCTCATAGCCTTAACGGTTTCTCTCGCAATGATTTTACCGCCAATGCAAGCCTGAATCGGAACTTCAAACAGCTGTCTTGGAATTTTCTCCTTGAGCTTTTCCGCCATCTTTCTCGCTCTGCCATATGCCTTGTCTGCGTGAATAATAAACGACAGTGCATCGACAACATCACCGTTGAGCATAATGTCAAGTTTAACAAGGTTGCTCTTTACATAATCCTTAAGCTCATAGTCAAAAGATGCATAACCTCTTGTGCGTGATTTTAAGGTATCAAAGAAATCGTAAATAATCTCGGCAAGCGGTAATTCATAGTGCAAGTCAACCCTGTCTGCATCAATGTACTGCATATCTATAAATATGCCTCGTCTGTCCTGACAAAGCTCCATAATGTTGCCCACATATTCCTTTGGTGAGTAAATATGTGCGGTAGTCATCGGCTCTTCTGCCATTGCAATAAGTGCAGGGTCAGGATAATTTGTCGGGTTGTCTATCATTTCAACGGTGCCGTCTGTTTTTGTAATTCTGTAAATTACGCTCGGCGCAGTTGTGATAAGGTCAAGCTGATATTCACGCTCAAGTCTTTCCTGAATAATCTCCATATGAAGAAGTCCGAGGAATCCGCAGCGATAGCCAAAACCGAGCGCAACAGATGTTTCGGGTTCAAAAGAGAGTGCTGCGTCATTAAGCTGTAATTTTTCAAGAGCATCTTTAAGATCACCGTATTTTGCACCGTCAACAGGATATATACCGCAGTAAACCATAGGCTGTGCCTCACGATAACCCGGTAAAGGCTCTTTGGCAGGATTTGCGGTAAGAGTAACAGTGTCGCCGACTTTTGCGTCTGCAAGAGTTTTGATTGATGCGGCAATGTAACCAACTTCACCTGCGTAAAGTCCGTTGGTAGATTCCATTGATGTGGCATGCATAAGACCACATTCCACAACGGTGAATGTACTTCCTGTTGCCATAAGTTTAAATTCGTCACCCGGGTGAATCTGTCCCTCTTTAAGACGAACATAAATGATAACGCCCTTGTAGCTGTCGTAGTAGCTGTCAAAAATCAGCGCACGGAGAGGTGCGTTGACATCGCCTGTCGGAGCAGGAATGTCTGATACGATTTTTTCGAGGACAGCGTGAATATTGATGCCTTGCTTAGCGGAAATTTTTGGTGCGTCCTCGGCAGGAATACCGATTACATCTTCAATTTCTTCGATAACTCTGTCAGGATCGGCACTCGGCAGGTCGATTTTGTTGATTACGGGCACAATTTCAAGACCGCTGTCGACAGCAAGATAAGTGTTGGCGAGAGTTTGAGCCTCAATGCCTTGAGATGCGTCAACAATAAGCACTGCACCCTCACAAGCCGCCAAAGAACGGGAAACCTCGTAGTTAAAGTCAACATGACCGGGAGTGTCAATGAGGTTGAAAAGATATTTTTCGCCGTTGTCGGCATCATAAGTAACCGATACGGCACGAGCCTTTATTGTTATGCCACGCTCACGCTCAAGTTCCATATCGTCAAGGAGCTGTGACTCCATATCACGGGCAGATACCGAATTGGTCTGCTCAAGAATACGGTCGGCAAGCGTACTTTTGCCGTGGTCAATATGAGCAATTATGCTGAAATTTCTAATTTTGTCCTGTGGAAATGACAATTCTATCACCTTTTCGCAGATATTTGCAGGTAAGCCTGCACCTGAATTAACAGACTGAACGCCTGTCCGAATATATACATATTTATAATAACACATTTTGCATTTGTTGGCAATAAATTTGTGAATGTACGGAAAGAAAATGTGAATTAAGTCCATAACAGTCCCACAGAATTAAAAATAGCCCCGAAAAGTCA
The DNA here is from genome assembly GCF_040093295.1 of Ruminococcoides bili. NCBI lineage: Bacteria > Bacillati > Bacillota > Clostridia > Eubacteriales > Oscillospiraceae > Ruminococcoides > Ruminococcoides bili. The sequence continues at coordinate 11,072 of NZ_JBBNJY010000045.1, read as the reverse complement.
GTATTAATCAGACTTTTCGGGGTTTTGTTAATCATTCCCACTCCTCAAATCGTCCTCCGGATTAAACAATTTTATTTAGGAAATTTGAGCTGTGGTATCTCAATTATACATTTTGTTCTGTATTGTACTTGGCTGCTGATGCTCCGTTATCATTTTGTTAGCACGTTTGATAATGAGCTGTGCAACTTGTGGAGGCAATGTGTGCCTGGTGGCTTGCTCCTTATTTGGTATTATAGCGCAGGTTGGGGTGGTTTGTCAAGTGCAGTTCAAACATATTAAATATTCAAGTCAGTATCGGGATTAGTGAACGAATCTTCAACTGTTGTTTTTATTTTTATAATCTCATCGTAGCAATTTTTTTTCGTTTCAAATGCCTTTTTAAGAGGAAGTATGAAACTATCTCTTATATAATCAGATATTTCAGGTATTTTAAAATCATTAAAGAAATCCGCTCTTAAATGTAGCATTGTTGATGCAAGCACAAACCATTTTTTGAAATAGGATTTTCCGTACTTGCTTGTTAGCAATAAGAATAACCAATATCTTTCGGTTTCGTTTTCAGGTCTGTACTTTACTAATCCACTTGAAATGATTATTTTATCGTCCTCTTGAATAATAGCAACTTCACCTGGCTTTCCATCTTTGGTAAAAATGATATCACCGCATCTAATTTCTTGTTCAAGTTGATATATAGTTGATTCAGCACTATAACAATCAGGTTCATAATCAACATCAAAGTTCATTATATCACTTGTTTTTATAAATGGAACACCATCTTCCAAATAGTTTTCGCTTCCAATCTCGTCACCTTTTTTTATAGCTTCAACATTAAAACCTGTAACTGTGCGATCACCAATTACTGAGCTGATAGTTTTATCAACGTCAGGTCTATAATAATTGGGGCAAAGCATACATTTGTCAAGTGTGCTTGGAGATACTGAGAAACCGAATTGAGCTTCATCGGAGAACGGCAAATTATTCTTTGTATCAAAGGCTTCAATAATTTTTTTTATCTCCTGGATAGAAGTATAGTAGTTATCAAATGCCTTAATATACCTTTCCATTAGCAAGTCGTATTTTTTTTCATACTTCATTACTTTTAATTGAGCAATTTTACCTTGATTCAAGTATTTTTGTTTAGTAATCGAGTATGATCCTCTTACTTGTATTCTGTTGATCTTTGAATTCAGATATATTGTTAGAAAGGCAGCTTCTTTAGGTGTAGCTGTATGAATCACAACACTATTCTGACTCATATTCATTTCAGATATTGTTGGTGGGCACATAGCTGCTTTACCCATAAATTTACCTGTCGTCGTATAGATAATATCGTAAGGATGGGTAATTGATCTCTTAATAGTAGTGTTATGAAAATTCTCATTAATCCTTTGAAGATCATTAGTGTTTATAAAGTGTCTTGATACTGCTGCTGTCTTAATAAAAGGTATTCCATTTGACTTATAGAAAAAGTATGCCGGTGGAGTCGAGCCCCCCTTAATATCGCCAATAACATATTCAGATAATACAGGACAGTTCAACATTCCATCTCTTACAAATAGATACTTTGGATCATAGTTACGAGGATAAAATGACTGAGCAGATATATTTATGGCATTAGTTATAAATATTTCTGACTTTGACATGATCAATCAACCTCCTCGTTATCTCCACCAAGTCATTATTAATCACAGGATTACCATCAACTACAAGTGGATTACCTTCATTATCTCTAATATATATTTCCTTTCCTCTTCTATCGTGTCCGCAAGTTTTAGCAATAGCCATGAAAGTGTCAAATGTTTGCGGCAATCCTTCAGCTTTCTTTTTCTTCAAAATAAGAAGAGAGGTTTTAGTATCAGTTGAAGGTAGGAATGATTCTACAGGACAATCTATAATCGCAACTATATCAGCGTTGTTGAGTATGTATTGACGTACATACTCCAATCCATTATTGCCAAGTATTCCATCGGGTAATACTATAGCCATACGTCCCCCAGGCTTAAGTAAATCCAAGCATCGTTCAATAAACAGAATATCTGGAGTTCGGCTTTCGTCTACTTTTTTTGTTTCCAGCCATATTCCGTTATCATCTTTCTCCCATTTATGACCAAGATGATAGTGTTGTAAAATCTTCTTATCATCAATTACACATTTTTTTCCGAATGGTGGATTGGTCATTATGATATCAATCTTGCCTTTTTCAATTTTATTTGTGATTTTCGCTGGCCACTCTGAGAAAGGCGTTAATGAATCAAAATGGAATATGCCCGTATGACCATCGTCATTTAAAACCATATTCATTTTTGCAACACGGGATAAATCAGGATTAAAGTCTATACCTCTTATATATTTATCAGCATATTCCCTAAATAAACCAACGACATTTAATGAGGGACGTTTTTTCTGCAATTCTTCATATTGCTGACGTATATTCTTTAATGCCATAACCAAAAAGCCACCTGAACCGCAGGCCGGATCGCATACAGTTTCATTTATTTTAGGCATAATAGCTTCTGTAGCCATCAACACAATTTCTCTTGGTGTAAAAAACTCACCGTGTTCTCCTCTTAAATTAGCGCCTACAAATGTTTCAAAAGCAACGCCCTTGATATCAACATTAGTATCTAATAAAGAATATTTCTGTAACTCTGCTATTGCAAAACATAAGCAACGATCGTTAAGCTGTATTTCATCATTTGCTTCAAAAATATTGTCTTCATGAAAACGCTGTTTTACCTTTTGGAAAAGGGTAGTAATGCGTTCTCTAACATTTTTCAGTCCTTTTGAACTCTTCTGTTCTTCGGGCGTCACATAAAAATCGCATTTTTCGTTGAATAAATCTTTCTCATCTTCAATTTTACAAAATAGTATCTTTAATATCTCAGAAAACCTTTTATCTTGTGTTAATCCTTGATTGCTAAAGAAATAATTATTACATCTCTTAAACACGCCTTTAAGATCTGTACATTTAACAAGATCAGATTTATTGTATTTACCTATTGAATCAACGCTTTCCTTATATTTCGGGATATCAGGAAGCTCAATAAATCTGTTTGATTTTGCTTTGTCTTTGTAATAAAACAGGATACTATCGCCATTTGTCCATGTTCCAAAATCTGAGGTCGTGGCTGACATATAGCTCCACAACTGCTCAATGCCTTCTTTTTCATCTTTCTTTTTTGTTTCAATTATCCAGTATATGTTATCCTGAGATTTTTCATCACTCTTGAAAACGACTATATCACATCTTTTATCAGTTGATCCTACCTTAATTGGATATTCAACATCAATATGTTCTTTTGGATATTTATAAACATCTAATAGGATTCTACAGTATTCTTGTCTAACATATTCTTCTGGAGTTTCTTTTCTCATTTTACCTGTAATTAGGCATTTGATTTTTCCTTCATCAACGATTATCTCCTGCATGACAAATCTCCTTTATTGTTAAACTTCAAGTAGCATTTTAAGTACTATGTGTAAAATTATAAACATTATTATGCTTCAACATAATATACATTATCATTATACCACAATCTGAGCCATATTTCAAGCTGAGAATGAAAAAATCTGCCACCAAAAGTCAAAAGCAGAAAAATTTTTAACATTATTTTAATGGTATGTTAATAATATTGTGGATGGGAAGTATTGAAAAAAGAGCTAAAAGGTAGTATTATTAAGTTACAGAGAAATACAGATAAAAACAAGACGATTTTAAGGTGCTTTATTATGATTTCAGTAAATGATTATAACTACACATCACGCAAGCCGAGGTTTCAGCTTGCTTATAAAATTCTCAGCGGATTTCAGTTTGCAATCATTCTTTGTTCGGTGATAAATGTTGTTAGTTTACTTTTTACGCATCATTTTCATTCCTTTTTAGGTAGCTTGGTAAGTGTAACGGTGCCGCTTTACAAATTTTATTTTTCATTTTCTCAAGATTATTTGTACTTGGTAGAAAGTTTCGTGGTTATCGGTATTATAACATTTCTTTCAATTATGTCGCTTATGGAGTGTATTGGTAAAACCGACCAAAGCATTATAATTCCCACAAAGTATATGGTAATGAATTTTATAGTGGTTTCCATACTGGAAGTTAACACACTTAGAAATGGCGGCGAGTTACTGGAAAAGGCTTGTCCTAACATTTCCGTAGCTGTTTTTGGAATTGCTGTTTATTTAATATCTTGTTTTATAGTTATGCTGCTGAAAATCTTTGAAAATAATGATTACTTTACAGAGATGCGATGGCATCATCATGGTGAGTTCTCGCTTTGGAATTATGCTGTGTTTGCTAAGAAAAAACGAATTGTTTATATGTTTGAGGCAGCACCGGCACTTGCTGCATTTTATTTTTATTATCACAGCTATAATAGTTTCTTTTTAAAAACAGTAGATCTAATCGAATTGAACGGTGCTTATATCTTTGTTGCTTTTGTTGTTATACTTATATTTTTCGGAAATATGTATTCATTAAAAAAATACAAAAAATCTCAGCTTGAACCGGATCCGCCGGAAAGCTATTTCAAAAACTATTACTTAAGTCAGATAATTTCATTTGTATTGTTTGCAATTTCATACTTTGTAGTGCTTTTGCTGTTTAAACAGTAAGTATAAAAGGTTCTATTCTAAATGTTGGGGTAACATTAATATTATGGTTTAGCACACACAGTTTAGTTTAATAAATTTTTTAATTCGGGACAGAAACTATTAATTTTGTTTTACTTTGTTTCCCGACCGATAATCCGCTAAACCATCATTTCTTACAACTATTTACAAAAATCATAAAAGAAAAATGCAGTCCGTTTATATGGACTGCATTTTCTTTGGGTAATTATTTATATGAAGTTTTAGGAAAAGGTTTAGTAAATCAGTTTGTAAAGAGAGATTTTCTCTTGCCGTAATATACAGCGTAAATTAAAAAAAGTATTACTGCCGCAATCATTGATACAACAATTAAGTAAAAATATATTCTTAAAAAGCCAATTACAACAATATTTGTCACCGCATACGCTGCCGGTATTAATACCGAAACACCCAAGCAGGTGTATAATAGTTGGAGTGCGTCTTTTTTAAAACCTGCGAGTTTTTGTCGGGTTATTACAATCAGTATGGCATACATCACAAAAAATATACCGAATAATATGTCATAGGTCTGCATCATAGGATGCTGGGCATATATTTGAGCATTGTTAAATATAATTTGTGAGCCGTTGATGACAGCGTGGGTTTTGCCTATAAAAAACGGAACAGCCGCAAAAAGTGTAATCGCTGTCAGCGTGAAAAGTGCAAAATAAATTGTAAATTTATGCCATTTGAGTTTATAATTACCTTTCATAATATTGCTCCTATACTGTTACTTTATGAATATATTATAACATTCGGACTATGACAATATAGTGACAAAAAATAGAAAATTAAAAAAAGTTTTTTGCTTTTTGGGGAGAGAATTTTAAAAAAACTGACTTTTTGGCATAAAAGTTGAGCCTAAATTTTTAATCCAAACCTCAGTTACTCTGTTCACTCCAAAAAAAGCTGTCTTTCCCACAAGAAAAACAGCTTTTTTATTATACATATTTATACTTTTTTCTGTTTGCCACAAAGAATGATACGCTTATAATCAGCGAGCAAATTTCGGCGCCGACAACGGCAAGCCAAATTCCGTTGAGGTCAAGTAATAACGGAAGAATAAAGATAAATGCGACCTGAAAAACCAGCGTTCTCAAAAATGAAATTATAGCGGAAACAAGACCGTTGTTCAGCGCTGTAAAAAATGCCGATGCAAAGATATTGATACCGCTTATAATGTATGACAGCGCAAACAGGCAGATTGCATTGGTTGTCATATCGTGCAGTTCTTTGTTGTATCCTACGAAAATTCCTGCCAGAACAGAGGAAAGAATTTCTGCACAGGCGGTAAGGATAACTGCAGTTGCCGACAGCAAAATAAGACTTTTTTTGAAAAGGCTTTTCAGCTCATCGGTATTTCCTGCGCCGTAGTGGTATCCGATAATCGGAGCAACTCCGACCGAGTAGCCGAGGTAAGTGCCGACAAAAATAAATCCGACATACATTATAATGCCGTAAGCTACAACGCCGTCGTAACCCGCATATTTAACAAGCTGTAAATTGTAGAGCATATTTACAAGCGACATTGAAATGTTTGTTACCATTTCGGAAGAGCCGTTTGTGCAAGTTTTAAGTATCGGTTTAAGTTCAAGTTTGGTTTTAACAAGCTTCAGCGGCGACTTGTTTTTGCGTGCAAAGTAGAATATCGGGATCATTGCGCCGATAAATTGGCTTATACCGGTTGCAAGCGCAGCGCCAAATACGCCCAAGCCGAATACATAGATAAACAGGAAGTCAAGCACCATATTTGTAAGTCCTGCGGCAAGAGAAACTCCAAGTCCCATTGCAGGTTTTTCGGCAACTACAAGAAAACTTTGAAAGCAGTTCTGAAGCATAAAGAAGGGGAGAGCGAACAAAAGAGTTTTGCCGTAAACCGAACAAATATTAACCATTTCGCCCTCTGCGCCCAAAAGTTCGGAGATTTGTCTTATAAACAAAATACCGATTGCCGCTAAAACAATACTCGCAATTACCAAAAAATAAATCAGCATTGAAAAATAGCGGTTGGCAAGTTTTTTGTTGCCCTCGCCAATGGTCTTTGAAACAAGAGCACTGCCGCCTGTACCAATCATAAATCCCACAGAGCCGAGCATCATAAGTGCCGGCATAATCAGATTAACTCCCGCAAAAGACTCACTGCCCGCAACATTTGATACGAACAGTCCGTCAACAACCCCGTAAACAGATGTAAAAATCATCGTTGCAACAGTTGGAATTGTAAATCGGATAAGTTTTTTGTAGGTAAAATGCTCCAATAACTGAATCATATTTCACTCTCCTTTATTTTACATAAAAACAGCTCGGTTATATTATCAATAACCGAGCTCACCCGACATCTTATCGACAGTGTTCCAAAATAGAAACGGTGTTACGACACCCTGTCCTCCGATGACCATATTTTATTATAAGTACAGACATTTTAGTATATTTTTATACCAATGTCAAGAATTTAAAGAGTTTTAACATAAAATCATATTTTATTTTTAAGTATATTCGATTATTTCTCAAAATTATCAATTGTGTAAATAATGCACGCAATTCCGGAAATCATCGAGAACAAAACTGCTCCTGTCATTGCCTCATTAACAGATGCTCCGACAAAAAAGCCGACGATTCCGGCAATGACCATAATGATAACAGACACTGCGGTTCTAAACTTTTTCATATGTCTTTACCTCCCGAAATTCCTGTTTATACTTACATTATAACATTCGGAAAAATTAAAGTCAAATAAAAACAGTCCGTTGAGAGCGGAGTTTTCTCCCGACGGACTGTTTATCGAATTATTAATCTTTGTATTTATTTACAAAATACTTTTATAGGTGTCGTTTAAAATGTTATATGAATTTTCAAGATATTTTTGTTCTGACGGAGTAAGTTTTAGTTCAAGCATACGCTTTGCGCCCTCACTTCCGATTATTGCCGGATTGCCGAGGAAAACATCTTTTTTGCCGCCGTATTCACCCCGTAATCTAACGGATACCGTGAGTACGGAGTTTTCGTTTTCAAGCACGGCTCTTGCTACACGCACTATTGCCATTCCTATGCCGTAGTATGTCGCTTTTTTGGCGGCGATGATTTCGTGTGCGGCGGTACGGACTTCTCGGCTTATTCGGTCTAAATCCTCCATAAAATAGCTTTTGGAATTGTCTGAAAGAACATCGCAAATCGGTTTTACCGCAATTAGAGCCTGCGACCAAGGTACAAATTCACTGTCACCGTGTTCGCCGATTACATAGGCGTGTATGTTGCGTGGGTCAACTTCAAAGTATTCGCCCAAAAGATACCTAAGTCTTGCGGTGTCAAGGGTTGTACCCGTGCCGATTACTTTTTCGGCTTTAAATCCCGAAAGCTCGCAGGTAATTCTTGTCATAATGTCAACGGGGTTTGTAGCGACAATAAATATGCCCTCAAATCCGCTTTCCGTTACCTGCGGAACAATTTTTCGGAAAATTTCGTAATTGCCTTTTAACAGCTCAAGTCTGCTTTGCGACGGTTGCCGCTGACTGGCACCCGCACAGATTACAACGATGTCGGCATCTTTACAATCGCTGTAATTTCCTGCGTAGATTTTTGTGCTGGCAGGCGAAAAAGCAATGCCGTGGTTTAAATCCATTGCCTCGCCTCTGGCTCGCTGTTCGTTTATGTCGATGAGTACAAGCTCGTCACAAAGGTTTTGATTCAGAGCCGCATATGCAAAACTCATACCGACCATTCCTGTACCGACAAGTGCGATTTTCTTTTTGTTTGTAAACATATTATTATCCTTTCTGACTTATAATGTAGAGTTGGAGTGATTTTGTTTTGCTTTTTGCAAATCGGATTTTTTGCTGCGAATTTGAAAATGTATCAAATATATTTTTACAATAAAAGATGAATTTATACGGCTGTATGTACATTGTTTTGGAAAAAAGTGCTTAAGGATTATGATGAAAAAAGACGAATTTGTATTGAAAATTTAATGCTATTGTGATAAACTAATATTAAGCATACAATGCGATTTTATGTGTTGGATTTAAAAAGATTATACGAAGGGATAGATTTGAGATGTATAAGATAGTTAAAAAGAAATCACTCAACCCTACCGTTACTCTTATGGAAATTGACGCTCCGCTTATTGCAAAAAAAGCACAGCCGGGTCAGTTTATTATCCTTAGAGTTGACGAGGACGGTGAGCGTATTCCGCTTACTGTTGCAGGTTATGACAGAGAAAAGGGTACAGTTCGTATTATTTTCCAGATTGTCGGTGCTACAACAGAAAAACTCAACCACTTAAATGAGGGCGACTGCCTTCACGATTTTGTAGGCCCGCTCGGTGTTCCTACTCATACAGACGGCTACAAGAAAGTTTGCGTTGTAGGCGGCGGCGTAGGCTGCGCAATTGCACTTCCTATAGCTGAAAAGCTCCACGAGCTCGGCGTAGAGGTTCACTCTATTGTCGGTTTCAGAAACAAAGACCTTGTTATTCTTGAAGACGAATTCAAGGCTTGTTCAGACAAGTTTATTGTTATGACAGATGACGGTTCACACGGCAGACAGGGCGTTGTTACAACTCCGCTCGAAGAGATGATTAAAGCCGGCGAGAACTACGACCTTGTAATTACTATCGGTCCACTTATTATGATGAAGTTCGTTGTTAAGACAACAAAGCCTTACAACATTCCTACCACAGTTTCTATGAACCCGATTATGATTGACGGCACAGGTATGTGCGGCGGCTGTCGTCTTACGGTTGGCGGCGAAACAAAGTTTGCTTGCGTTGACGGCCCTGATTTTGACGGCTTCCAGGTTGACTTTGACGAGGCTATGAAGCGTGGCGCTATGTACAAGGAATTTGAGCGTAAGGCTTACAGCGAAGCTTGTAATCTGTTTAAGAAGGAGGTTGAGTAATTATGCCGAATATGTCACCTAAAAAAGCTCCTATGCCTACACAGGAGCCTAATGTAAGAAATAAAAACTTTCTTGAGGTAGCTACAGGCTACACAGAGGAAGTTGCAATCGAAGAGGCACAGCGTTGCCTTAATTGTAAGCATAAGCCTTGCGTATCGGGCTGTCCGGTACATATTTCAATTCCTGATTTTATTAAGGAAGTTGCACAGGGCAACTTTTCGGGTGCTTATGATGTAATTTCAAAATCAAGCTCACTTCCTGCAGTTTGCGGCCGTGTTTGCCCACAGGAAACACAGTGTGAGTCAAAATGCGTAAGAGGTATTAAGACCGAACCTGTAGGTATCGGCAGACTTGAGAGATTTGTTGCCGACTGGCACAATGCTCAGACAGATGTTGTTGTAAATAAGCCGGAACCAAACGGTCATAAGGTAGCTGTAGTAGGTTCAGGCCCTTCAGGTCTTACTTGCGCAGGCGACCTTGCAAAAATGGGTTACGATGTAACTGTTTTTGAGGCACTCCACCTTGCAGGCGGCGTTCTTGTTTACGGTATTCCCGAATTCAGACTTCCAAAGTCAATCGTTCAGAAAGAAGTTGATACACTTAAGGCTCTCGGCGTTAAGGTTGAAACAAATATGGTTATCGGCAGAGTTATCTCTATTGACGAGCTTATGGACGATATGGGCTTTGAGGCAGTATTTATCGGTTCAGGTGCAGGTCTTCCGAGATTTATGAAGATTCCCGGTGAGAACCTTTGCGGTGTTTATTCCGCAAATGAGTTCCTCACAAGAACAAACCTTATGAAGTCTTATAAAGAGGATTCCGCTACACCTATTATGCACGCTAAAAAGGTTGCTATCGTAGGCGGCGGTAATGTTGCTATGGACGCTGCCCGTTGTGCAAAGCGTCTTGGTGCAGATGAAGTTTACATTGTTTACAGAAGAAGTGAAGAGGAACTTCCTGCAAGAAGAGAAGAAGTTGAGCACGCTAAGGAAGAGGGCATTATCTTTAAGCTCCTTAACAACCCTGTTGAAATTCTCGGTGATGAAAACGAGTTTGTAACAGGTATGAAGTGCGTTGAGATGGAACTCGGTGAACCTGACGAAAGCGGCAGAAGAAGACCTGTTGTTAAGCCGGGCAGCGAGTTTGTACTTGATGTTGACGCAGTAGTTATTTCTATCGGTACATCACCAAACCCACTTATCAAGGCTACTACAAAGGGCCTTGAAACACAGAAGTGGGGCGGCATTATCACTGATGAGCACGGTCTTACATCTCGTGAGGGCGTATATGCAGGCGGTGACGCTGTAACAGGTGCTGCTACAGTAATTCTTGCAATGGGTGCAGGCAAAACAGCCGCAGCAGCTATTGACGAGTACATTAAGAGCAAAGAGTAATTCTCATATAAAAAACATTTACCCGATTATAGCAAAAGCTATAGTCGGGTATTTTTTGTGTGTTTCATCGCTAAGATTAATAATTAAGGCTCTTTATCAAAAGTTGGTGTAATTATGGTTTGGTAAAATAATTAAAAAATTTAGGTCAAGCCTTTAGAT
>NZ_JBBNJY010000044.1:0-13405 GCF_040093295.1 Ruminococcoides bili | reverse complement strand
CGATCTTTTGAAAAGGTCGACCAAACTTTTATAATTGATTGGCAAATCAATTTGCTAAGCCATAATTTACTCCACAAAAGCAGATAACTTTTGTGATGTAGTTTCATCATATTTTATTTACAAACAAACTGTCGTTAAAAATTCCACGCATATATGAAATTGCTATGCCGTAGTTTGTAAACGGTACGCCTGCGCTTTCGGCTTTTTGTCTGCGGCTGTCAACTTCTTTTTCGTTAAGCATACAGCCGCCGCAATGTATTACAAGTTTATATTTTGTAAGGTCAGAGGGAAAATCTCTGCCCGAGCTTGTTTCTGTTTTTATGCTCTTACCCGTGTATTTTCTTAAAAGCCGTGGAAGTTTTACCGTGCCGATGTCGTCGCATTGGCGGTGGTGAGTACATCCCTCGCTTATAAGAATCGTGTCATCGTCACAAAGCGAATCTATAGCTTTTGCACCCTTTGCGGCAGTGTCAAGCACTCCCTTATACCTTGCCATAAGAATTGAAAAAGAAGTAAGTCTGATGTCTTTCGGGGTGAGTTTTGCGATTGCCGCAAAAGCCTGACTGTCGGTAATTACAAGCGACGGCTTTTGGGCAAGCGAGTTCAAAGTCTGTTCAAATTCACTGTCCCTCGTTACAACGGCGATTGCGCCCGAATCGAGAATTTCCCGTATTGCCATTTGCTGCGGCAAAATTATTCTGCCCTTTGGCGCAGCCTTGTCTATCGGCACAACAAGCACTACCGTATCACCTGCGCTAATTAAATCCGAGCAAAGCGTTCTCTGCTCTCTGTCGGATTTTAACAGGCTTGCTATTCTTTCTTTCAACTCAAAAACACCTGTATTTTGTTCTGCGCTTACAAACATTCCGTCATCTGTATGCGGTGGATTTTTCAGCAAATCAGCCTTGTTATAAGCCACAACATACGGTATGTTTTTCTGTTCAAACAGATTTATAAGTTCAGAATCTGCCGCTGTTTTTCCCATCGAACCATCAACCACAAGCACTGCAATATCCGTTCCGTCAAGCACTTGTCTTGCCTTTTCAATCCGCATTTCACCAAGACTGCCCTCATCGTCAATACCCGGTGTATCAATTATTACAACAGGGCCGAGCGGCAACAGTTCCATAGCTTTCATTACAGGGTCCGTAGTAGTGCCCTTAATATCGGATACAACCGACAAATTCTGCCCCGTAACCGCATTTACAAGGCTTGATTTTCCTGCATTGCGCTTGCCGAAAAATGCAATATGCACTCTTTCTGCAAGCGGTGTGTCATTAAGTCCCATAAGCACCTCTTAAAAGCGAAAATCCCGACTGCCGTTTTCTATCTCTGCAATGTGTTGTGCGGCAATTTTTCTTACTTTTTCATTGGGAATTTTCAAAAGCTCTTTTTCAATCAGCTTTTCTCCGATTTTTCTTGTATCCTCGCTTGCATAGTCCATAAGATACTCCTTAAGCGTCATAAGCGCATTTGGATGACAGCAGTTTTGAATCTGACCGCTTTTGCAAAGCGACATAAATCTGTCGCCCGTCCTGCCCTCACGATAACAAGCCGTGCAGAATGACGGGATATAGCCAAGGCTCATAAGCCAATTTACAACCTCGTCAAGCGTACGATTGTCCGACACATCAAATTGAGCCGTATTCTCGTCCTCTTCTTCGGGTTCGGCATAACCGCCAACGCTTGTGCAGGACGCACCGCTGATTTGCGATACACCGAGTCTTATTACCTTTTCACGCACCGTCTTACTCTCTCTGGTCGAAATAATCATACCCGTGTACGGCACGGAAATTCTTATCAGTGCGCAAATTTTCGCAAAAGTTTCGTCATCTATTCCGTTGTCGAATGAATCGGGGTCTATATCGTCTGCGTGCTTAATTCGTGGGACGCTGATTGTATGCGGGCCTACTCCGTGAACCGCCTCAAGATGCTCTGCGTGCATTAAAAGTCCCGCAAATTCATAGCGGTAAAGTTCCAATCCAAACAGCACGCCAATTCCCACATCGTCAATTCCTCCCTGCATTGCCCTGTCCATTGCCTCGGTATGGTAATCGTAATTATGTTTCGGACCTGTGGGGTGGAGCTCTTCGTAGCTCTTTTTGTTGTAGGTTTCCTGAAAAAGAATGTAAGTGCCAATGCCGGCATCCTTTAGCTTTCTGTAATTTTCAACCGTGGTGGCGGCAATATTTACATTAACTCGTCTGATTGCGCCGTTTTTATGGTTAATTGAATAAATCGTCTTTATGCACTCAAGAATGTACTCAATCGGATTGTTTACGGGGTCTTCGCCCGCTTCAATCGCAAGCCTTTTGTGCCCCATATCCTGCAATGCGATAACCTCGCTCTTCACTTCTTCCTGCGTAAGTTTTTTTCGGCAGATATGTTTATTTTTAAGATGATACGGGCAGTAAACACAACCGTTTACACAATAATTTGAAAGATAAAGAGGAGCAAACATAACGATTCTGTCGCCGTAAAAATCTTTTTTTATCTGCTCGGCAAGGTCATAAATTTTTGCAAGTCTTTCGCTGTCCTCGCACGCAAGCAATACGCTTGCCTCCCTGTGGTCAAGTCCTTTTCTAAGCCTTGCCTTGTCGATGATTTTGTCTATGAGCGCAAGGTTATCTTTGTTTTCGTCTGCATATTTTAGGGTGTCAAGGATTTCACCGTCGTTAATAAATTCCTCTGCTTTAAGAGATTTTTTGTCATACATTTCATATTTCCTTTCCTGTCGCAACTAAGGAGCAATATAATTTCCCACATCGGTCACAACTTCGTAGCCGATTGACTTCATTCTGTTTTTCATACAACTTATGCACTGCGCCGACTCGTCACCCGTACAAATTTTATTATCGTACAGAGAGTAGTCCTTTCTGTGCTCAAGCGGAGAAAGGTTTGGCATAACCACATTTGCGCCGTGCAGTATCCCCTTTTCCCTGCCGTTGATGTCCGCCGTACCGAGTGCGGTTGTTGACGGCAGCAGTACGCTCGGCAACAACAGTCTTATTATTGAGATGAGCATAAGGCAAAGCCGCACACTGCCTGTAGGTTGCTTAGCAAACGGCGTGTCTTTATGCGGAATAAACGGACCTATACCGCACATCTGCGGATTGAGGTTTTTTATAAAAATCAGATCATCCGCAAGATTTTCGGCAGTCTGAAAAGGCGAACCGACCATAAAACCTGCACCTGTCTGATAACCTATTTTTTTTAGATTGTACAGGCAATCAAGCCTGTTTTGATGCGACATATTGTCAGGGTGTAATTTTTCGTAATGCTCTTTGTCTGCCGTTTCGTGACGAAGAAGATATCGGTCTGCACCCGAATCAAACAGTCTTTTGTAACTTTTGTAACTGCGTTCGCCGAGAGAAAGCGTTACTGCGCAGTCGGGATATTTTTGCTTGATTTTTTGCACAATATCGCACATAACATCATCGGCAAAATATCCGTCCTCTCCGCCCTGCAAAACAAAGGTGCGAAAACCGAGCGGGTAGCCTGTATCGCAGCACTGCAAAATCTGCTCTTTTGAGAGGCGGTAACGAACGGCATCTGCATTTGACCTGCGTATACCGCAGTAAAGGCAGTCATTTTTACAAATACTTGAAATCTCAATCAAACCACGGATATACACCTTGTTACCGTAGTATTTTTGTGCCGTCTGCTGTGCCTTTTTGCGCAGGTACTCAAGTTCTTCGTCTGTAACAGTATTTATTAATGCTGTAAACTCTGCTCTGTCTGCATTGTGATAGGCGTAGAGCTTATCTATAATTTCATAATTTTTCATATTCTTTAATAAAACGCTGTACGGGTAATGCTTTGCATTGCCTGTTGGGATTTGGTTTGGAGTAAAGATTAAATAATTTTTAAAATTTAGGTCAAGCCTTTAAAAAGGTTGACCGAACTTTTATAATTTTGTAAAAAGTATGTTTTATCAAACCGTAACTCATCTGCATCAAAAATATTCTTTTAAAAATCGGCAGGAACAAAATTCCTGCCGACAGTTTGTAAAAATTCTGATTTTGCTCTTAAGCCGATATAAAGAACGCCGTTGCTGCAAATTTAAAAATGTCTGCCACCGCCGCCGTGTGATGAATGACTTGAACGGTGACTGCTGCTGCTCCTGTGACTTCTGTGCGACGATGAGCTTGAGCTTGAACTCGACACGGTAGTATAAGTCACATTCTTGTATAAAAACTGATCTCTGCTTTCGGTGAGATTCAGTGAGCTGTTTTTAGCAAGGTCATAACTCGCACCCTTGCCGTTTTTGCCGTAAGCGTAACGAACGCCCAGACTGACAAGAAATCCTGCCAAACCGCCCATCAGCATAAACACTATACCGTAGAGAAAACCTTTTATAACCTTCTCAAGCGGAGTAAGCTGCGCTTCAATTATATTGCTGTAGCTTGCGTCTTTGCTTGTATCTACACCCGCATTATAGTATTGCTCAACCGTTTCGATAAATTCATCGCAAGCGCCGTCATAGTCGCCGCTTGAAAGCTCGTACTGAACGCTGTCGAGCAAATCGTCTGTTCGGGCATCGCTGAAACAGTACATCGCCTCGCCCTTGGTGATTATATACATTTCACGGGAACTCATATCTATAGTGAGCATAACGCCGCTTTTTTTATCACCGCAGCCGTAATTATGATTATCAAAATAATCGTTGCAATAATCTTCCATATCATACGAATCCACATTGTTGTTATTGGTATAGATTATTGTGTCCCAGCCTGTGGCAAGCGTACATTTTTTCAGATTATTCTCTATGGTTTCTTCCTGCGAAGAAGTTATAATATCCGCATCGTCTGTCAGCTTTTTGCTGCTCTCTGCAAAAGTCGGTGTTACCGACAGGGCAAATACGGCGGTTACGGCAAGCGATACGGCCGCAACGGAAAGTACATTTTTCATATAAAAAATATACCTCCCAACATACCGAACACAAAAGCTATGCCGGCTATTAATGAAGACATTGCAATTAATCTGCCGGTATCGGCAGGCAAACTGCCGTAGAGCTTACCTGTCTGACCGTTGATGGCAAACGGGTAAATTTTGCCCTTATACTTATAAGTTATAATCCACACAGGCAAAAGCGTATAACTCCAACTTTCAATATCTGTGCGGTCATAGTAATTGGTTACTTCAATACCCGAATATTCACTGCAAGCACCCTTAAGCACCTCTTTGCAATACTCGTCAACCTTTTGGTCAACCATTATCTGAATATCGGACTTTTCTATATCTCTTTTTTCTGCCTGAAAACCCGACAGGTACGACATTGAAAACGGCTGTGCCTCTGACAAATCATACGGATGTATGCACTGCAGCATTTCTCTGTCGGCAGCCGAAAGTGCTCTTTCAAAAACATTGCGTATATAAACATCGCCGCTTCTGAACAGGTCATAATACGAAGTTTCGGTATATCGTCTGTCACCGGATTTCCAGTGCCTGTACTTTTTGCCCCTTGCCGTCATATGAGAATCCTGTTGAGTATCTATGTACCAATATGGGAAATATACTCCTGTCATTTTCTCAATATTTGAGTCGCTTAAAAAATCTTTGGGCAAAAACTTTTTGCCTTTTGTTTTATCCATAAAAGCTGAAACAGCTTGTTCTCGTGACAACTTAAACGGAATAATTCTGTCGGGTCTGAAATCTCCCGACAATCTGCCCTTGAGCACAACAGGATTGTGGCAGTAAAAGCAGGTTGTTGCCGCTGTCGATGATGTTGCAACAACCTCTGCACCGCAAGAATCGCAATGGAACACATATCCATCGTGCAGTTCCTCTTTAAACTCCTGTTGAGTGTCCGCACCGCTTTGTTCCCTTTCGGCGTAAATTTGCTGAATTTTCTCAGGCGAAAACTCCGAAAGGCAGTATTCACAACAAAATCTCTGCCTTTCGGGGTTAAAAGTAAGCGGCGCCGCACAGGATGGGCAGTTATAATTGACTGTACCCATTTATTGCCTTATCCCTCTTAAATTATTCTGCCTTTGTACCGCATTCAGGACAGAACTTCTGATTTTCTTTTAATTCATATCCGCAGTTTACACAGAAATGCTTTTTAGGTGCATCAGGCTTTTTTGCACCGCATTCAGGGCAGAATTTGCCTGTATTTACCGCACCGCAAGCGCAAGTCCAGCTGTCTGCCGACTGAGGCTGTACAGGCTGTTGAGCGTTCTGCTGCGGCTGAGCAGGCTGTGCGCCGCCAAGCGGATTGCCCTGTGGCTGTTGAGGCTGCTGTGGCTGCTGATTGTTGTAGTGTGGGTTCTGCTGATAGCCGCCGAGGATATTACCGCCTGCATTCATACCCATGCCCATACCCATAAAGCCTGCCATTGCGCCGTTTGAGTTTGAGCCTGCCGCTTTCATACCTTCCGCAACATTAGCTGCTACATAGCCCTGCTGAACCGCTGCGTCTGAAAGCATTGCGCCCTTGTTTCTCATATTGATAAGCTCTGTGCTCTCGTCATTATAAGAAATGTTGATAGCAACTGCCTGAACCTGGAAACCACGCTGCTGCTCCCATTCCTGGTCAAGAGTTTTAGCCATATACTGACCAAATTCACGGGATTTACCCTTAATAAAGCTGATTCTGTAACCGTCAGCAGAGAAGTTGTTGATAGCAGAACTTAAAGCTGCCTCAAACTCTGTGTTATACTGGATTGACTTTGACTTGTAGTCAAACGGCTGACAAGCTGTTACAAGACCCTTGTCGATTACTTCCTGATAGAACTTAAGCGGATCGGTAATCTTAATAGAATATGTACCGTGCGCACGGAGGAAAAGTTCTGCATTGTAGAAACTGTCAAAGTAGTTTACAACATTCTTTGTGCCGAAAAGAATACCTGTAATTTCGGCAAGGTTGATGTAAATTACATACTGCGACTGTGACGGAATTCCGCCGTATTTAATACGGGAGAATGTTTCTTTAAGAGAGTCGCCAAACTGACCGCAGAAAAGTGACGGCATTGAGCTGTTGCTTACCTGGTAATAACCCGGTTCTGCAGTAAAGTCAACTACCTTACCGCCGTCAATAAGGAGCATACACTGATTGTCGTAAACCTGAATAACAGATCCGTTTGATACGATGTTTGGTGTGCCCTTTGTGTTTTGAGATGTGCCGTGTGTTATCTTTTCACCGGGAACCATTGCGATAGTTCCGCTCATTGGCCTTGGCTGGATAACCTCCTGCCAAGAATCTGCCAATCCGCCTTTAACCGAGTTAATGGCTGCTCTGATAATGCCCATAGTCTTATCTCCTTTACAAGAAATTTTCTTTATTTTTAAATTTTTGTGAGCTGATATAATTGCACTGAAACGAAGGCTTTTGCTTTAGATTAAATCTTCTTAATCTGTTACAGGTTTGTTTTCAAAAATGTTGGGGTAACAAATAAATTATTATTTAACACACAAGTTAAACAAAGCAATTTGCTAAACCATAATTCACTCTGATTTTCAACATCGCCTAAGTGCAATTGTTTATAAATTAATATGGTCTTGTAGCATTGGTTTGTTCTCTTATTGACGAGAATTTCCACGCTCTTATGTTGATTTCCGTAATGCCTGTGCCGCAGTATTCACAGAATTTCTGACCTAAGTTCTTAATCGGTGCGCCGCAGTTAGGGCAATTAATACCAAGTCCCTCACTGCCGTTTGCCACCATATCCACATTCTGAATATACACAAGCTCGGTTTCGTAAACACTTTGAGTTTTCATATCCCTGCTGCCGTAAACCACACTGCCTGCGGCGTCGGTGGTATAGGCATAAGAACCTACAGACGATACAAACAAAATCCTTGCGGTTGCACCGTCCTTTGTGTATCGTGAAATCTCCGTACGGTGAATTACAATATCATCGTAATTCTGCTTGTAGCCTCTGTTTGACAGGTCGGTAATAATACTCTTTACGCTGTCTTTTAAGGCTGTGGAGCACTCGCCGTACAAAAGCTTCGGATTTTTTTCCTCAATGGAGTTCATATAACTGCGCAGTACGGTTTCTGACTTTTGTTTGTAATCGTCATAGTCAAACTCCGGGAAATCTCTTTGTATTCTCGGCAGGCAAAGACTCGTCATAGCCTGCAAAGAGCGTGGAGTTTCACTCATTTCCCTTTTCTGATTATTGATTCCCTGTACAAAAGAATCCGTACCGAACATATTTCTTGAAATCTGTCTGATTCCGTGTTTTATTTTATAGACTGCCACCGCAATGGCAATGGCAGCCGCTGCAATCAATACAAGTGTAACTATAAGTCCGACAGGCACACCTGACGAAACCGCTCCGACAAACAATTGATTCATCGTTTACTCCTGCGGTTTTACTGAAATTCCGAGAACATCGAGGCTCTCATCGTCAACAACGGACGGACAAGCTGACATAAGCTCGCTTGCATTCTGAACCTTAGGGAATGCCGTAACATCACGAAGGCTGTCTGTACCGCACATAAGCATTGTAACACGGTCAAGGCCAATGCCCATACCGCCGTGTGGCGGAGCTCCGTACTTATACGCTTCTACAAGGAAGCCGAATTTTGCTTCAATTTCCTCGTCGGTAAGTTTTAATGCCTTAAACATTCTCTGCTGTAACTCATAATCAGTAATACGCATTGAACCGCTTGAAAGCTCTGTTCCGTTAAGAGTGAGGTCGTAAGCCTTTGCAATAACCTTTGACGGGTCTGTGTCAAGGTACTTCAAGCACTCCTCTTTAGGCATTGTGAACGGATGATGCATTGCAAGCCACTCTCCGCTCTCTTCGTCATACTCAAAGAACGGGAAGTCAACAATCCAGAGGAACTTAAATTCATCGGGAATAATGTCGAGAACCTTTGCAACCTTAAGTCTTAATGCACCGAGAGTTGTAAGAACTGTGCTGTTCTTATCGGCAACAATGAAGATTACATCGCCCTTCTCTGCGCCGAGTCTTTCGTAAATAGCGGAAAGCTCTTCCTCTGTCATAAACTTCTTAAATGATGCATTCGGCTCGTCAACCCATCTTACATAGGCAAGGCCCTTTGCACCGATGCCCTTTACATACTCTGTAAGTTTGTCAATTTCTTTTCTTGTATATACAGACGCCGCATTCTTTGCAACAATGGCACGAACAGAACCGCCGTTTTCAACAGCGCTTGTAAATACGCTGAAACCGCAGTCCTTTACGAGGTCGGAAATATTCTGAATCTTCATATCGAAACGAATATCAGGCTTATCCGAACCGTAGTTCTCCATAGCGTCGTTGTATGTCATTTTCTCAAACGGAGTTACAAGCTCCTTGCCAAGCACTTCTTTAAACAAACGCTTGAAAAGTCCCTCGTTGATTTCCATAATTTCGTCCATATCAACAAACGAAAGCTCCATATCAATCTGTGTAAACTCAGGCTGACGGTCGGCTCTTAAGTCCTCATCTCTGAAACAACGGGCAAGCTGAATGTAACGGTCAAAACCCGATACCATCAAAAGCTGCTTGTAAATCTGCGGTGACTGCGGAAGAGCATAGAACTTTCCCTTGTGGATTCTTGACGGTACAAGGTAATCTCTTGCGCCCTCCGGAGTTGATTTAATCATCATCGGAGTTTCAATCTCAATAAAGCCGTTCTCGTAGAAATAATCTCTTGCAACCTTTGCAATCTTACTTCTCATAATAATGTTGTTCTGAATAGGACGGCGGCGAAGGTCAAGATAACGGTATTTAAGTCTTAACTCCTCGTTTGTGCTTGTTTCGTCAACAATTTCAAAAGGCGGTGTCTGTGCCTTTGAAAGAACTCTAAGGTCTGTTACCATAACCTCAATATCGCCTGTAGGAATATCTTTGTTCTTGGAACTTCTCTCACATACTATGCCTTTTGCCGCCAAAACATACTCACTGCGGCAAGCAAAAGCTTTATCAAAAATTTCTTTATCCGTCTTATCGTTAAAAGCAAGCTGAACAATGCCTGTGCGGTCACGAAGGTCAATAAAAATAAGCTGACCGAGGTCACGGCAACGCTGTACCCAACCGCAAACTGTTACTTCTCTGCCGACATCGCCGATTCTAAGGTCGGAGCAATAGTCGGTTCGTTTAAGTCCTGTCATAAATTCTGCCATTTTTGTATATCTCCTTAAATTAAGTTGTCAACGCTTACAGCTTAAAGCTGTCAACATCGGCAAGCTGAAGTACCATAAATTTCTCTGCAAATGTATCGTCAAGTACAATTTCAGTCTGCTCGCCGCTCGACATATTCTTAATAACTGCCTTGCCCTGCTCAATCTCATTGTCGCCGAGCACCATAGAGAACTTTGCGCCGATTTTGTCGGCATATTTCATCTGTGCTCTTAATCCTCTGCCTACAATATCGGTTTCGGCAATAAGTCCGCAGGAACGGACAGCCTTGATAATTTCAAATGATTTAAGCGACGCACTCTCGCCCATAACAGCAACATAGAGGTCGCAGGTTGACGGTTTCGGAATTTCAATGCCCTGTTTGTCCATAAGCATTAAAAGTCTTTCAATGCCCATTGCAAATCCGAGTGACGGCAAGTGCTTTCCGCCGAGCTCCTCAATAAGTCCGTCGTATCTGCCGCCGCCGCAAACTGTGCCTTGAGCACCGATAAAGTCGGTAACGAACTCAAAAACAGTCTTTGTGTAGTAGTCAAGTCCACGAACGATTGTAGGATTTACCGTATATTCAACACCTGCGGCATCAAGGTATTTCTGAACGCTTGCAAAGTGCTCTTTACACTCATCGCAAAGATAATCTGTAATTTTAGGTGCACCGCCCGCAATCTTTGAACATACGGGACTTTTGCAGTCGAGTATTCTCATAGGATTTTTTTCAAGTCTTGAATTGCAGGTTTCGCAAAGCTCGTCTTTGTATCCGTAAAAATACTCCTTGAGTGCCTTGTGGTACTCGGCACGACAAGTAGGGCAGCCGATAGAATTAATTTCAAGTCTGAGCTGTTTAATGCCAAGGCGGTCAAAAATAGACTGTGCGGCGCAAATAAGTTCCGCATCGGCAACAGGTGACTGTGTACCGTAGCACTCAAGACCGAATTGGTGGAACTCTCTTAATCTGCCTGCTTGCGGCTTTTCGTAGCGGTAGCAAGACACAAAATAGCTTGCCTTGATAGGTAAGCTGTCATTTACAAGGCCGTGCTCAAGCACTGCTCTTGCTGCGCCTGCCGTACCCTCGGGACGAAGTGTAACACTTTCTCCGCCCTTTGTATCGAATGTGTACATTTCTTTCTGAACAACATCTGTTGTCTGACCCACACCTCTTGCAAAAAGCTCTGTGTGCTCAAAAACAGGTGTGCGAATCTCTTTAAATCCGTAAGCCGCCGATTCTTTACGCATAACATCTTCAACGAACTGCCAGCGGTAGCTGTCCTTTGGCAAAACATCTTCTGTGCCCTTAATCTTTTTGGTGATTACTCCCATTATTTCCTCCAAATTATAAAACCTTTTATATTAATCGAAAATTCCGTATAAACACAATTATCGGGCAGCACAAAACCGCCCGACAATGAAATCGTTTTTTACTTTAAAATATTTCTCCAGTCAAGGTCGCCACGCTCAAGACCGTGAATAAGTACCTCTGCGGTTGCGATGTTTGTAGCAACAGGAATATTGTGCATATCGCAAAGTCTGAGCATATTCATATCGTTAGGCTCATTAGGCTTTGGATTGAGCGGATCTCTGAAAAAGAGAAGCATATCAACTTCGTTGCAGGCAATTCTTGCCGCAATCTGCTGACTGCCGCCCTGTGAGCCTGCCAAAAACTTCTGAATTGTAAGGCCTGTTGCCTCTGAAACCATTTTGCCCGTAGTGCCTGTCGCACAAAGGTTATTTCTGCTTAAAACACCGCAGTAAGCAATGCAGAACTGAACCATAAGTTCCTTTTTTTCATCGTGCGCAATAAGAGCAATATTCATACACAAATTCCTCCCTATATATTAAAAGGCTTATCCTTTAAATGCCAAGGGAACTCTCTGCCCCTCAAGCCTTCGTGCCAGACAATCAAAAACCGATGCTGCGGCACTCCAGTTAAGCCCTGCAACTCCACGCTGCATAATAACTGATATTCTTATGTCAAACGGTACAAGTGCGATAAGTTGAGTTTGTACCGCATCAATAACTTCGTCAAGGTCGGCATAAAAACCGAGCTCGGTAAAAGTTTTTCTGTCAAAGCGGTTTATAACAAGCCTTTGATTTTTTATACCCAAAGCTTCAAGCTTGTTTTTTACTTTTAATCCGCCTCTTACGCTTGTCGGCTCTGCGTTGGCTACAATAAGCGCCCTGTCGGCGGGCGTAGCAGCTGTAACAAAGCCCGAGCCGATGCCTGCGGGTGAATCAATAATAACAAAATCATAGTCAGCTTTTAATGTATCGACAAGCTGACGGAATACCCCGGGACTAAGCTCGTTATCGGTGTCAAAAGGTGCCGCCATAAGATAAAGATTCTCATTGTTTTTGCTTTTATAAACTGCGTCTGTAAAAGAACAGTTACCGCTTACGGCATCTGCCGCATCAAAAACAATGTCGTTTTCCATATCGAGCATAATATCAAGACCACGCATACCGCAGTCGCAGTCGATAAGCAAAACTTTTTTGCCCTGTTTAATAAGGGCAACCGAAAGGCAAATGCACACTGTTGACTTTCCCGTGCCTCCTTTTCCGGAGGCTACAACTATAACATTATCCATAATACATACTACCTCTGAATTATTCTATCATATTTTTGTCAAAAGAGCAATAAAAGTAAGTAATTTTATCAAACAAAAATTATATAGACTTTTTATGCAAAATATATAATTTTATCGTTATACTTTTTGGGTTTTTACATTTTTACCATAATTTAATGGTAAAATTATACTAAATTATCGTTTGATTTTTTCTGTTATAAAATCTCTTGCGAATTTGCAGTCCGTTATTTTAAATGCAAGTACAGCTTGTATGTAATTCTTAATTGCTCGTATTCGGTTTTTATGTAAATAAAAATTTTAAAAATGCAGTTTGTTTTTAAATTATATCACCTTTTGCCGTCAAAACAAGTATTATTTTGGGAGCGATAAATTTTTCGGCAAAAAAGATTTCAGCTATGTGCTTATGCGGCAAAAATCACTGATTTTTCAGGTATATACAAAATCCGCAGCAATTTATTTATCATTTTCCGCACGAAAAAAACAGCCCACATTTGTGAGCTGTTCCGAAGTATAGTTTAGCATTTATTAAGCAGGTTTTGTAACATTCCCTGTGAGTCAACATTAATTGTAGCTGTGATTGTCTTTGTGGTTTTGTCGCCGGTGAAATATACAAGTTTGTAGGTTGCTGTGACCGCTCTTTTGCCTGTAAGATTAAAGGTGTACTTGTTTGTCTTAAAATCGTAATTTACATTAATCTTTAAAAAGGTTGACCAAACTTTTATAAGATCG
>NZ_JBBNJY010000043.1:0-13662 GCF_040093295.1 Ruminococcoides bili | reverse complement strand
CCGATCGAAAAGGTTGACCAAACTTTTATAATTACCGGACTAAGTATTACACTAAACCGTAATTTATCCTAACTTTTTGATAAAGAAACTAAATTTTATTATTGACAGATTTTTTTGTGATTTGCCAACTGAAAATTTAGAAATTGAAATTAACAACAACCTGACGGTTTATGCGCCGTAATTTTCGGTGCACAAATACGGTCAGAAAAAATACTTTCCGCTCTTTTTAAGAGTGTGAACAGGGCAAAGGCTGTGCCTTGGCTCTGATATTGGAGGTAAAAAAATGGACAATGAAAATAACATTGAGATGACCAAAGTCGAGCAAGAGTACGGCGCCAATGAAATTCAGGTTCTTGAGGGACTTGAAGCGGTCAGAAAAAGACCGGGTATGTACATAGGCTCAACAGGTCCGAGAGGTCTTCATCACCTTGTTTATGAAATTGTAGATAACTCTATCGACGAGGCGCTTGCCGGCTACTGCACAAAGATTGATGTGGTAATCGAGGAGGGCAATATCATCAGAGTTACCGATAACGGCCGTGGTATTCCTGTAGGCATCAACAGCAAGACAGGCTTGCCTGCCGTAACGGTTGTATTTACGGTTCTTCACGCAGGCGGTAAGTTCGGCGGCGGCGGTTACAAGGTGTCGGGCGGCTTGCACGGTGTTGGTGCGTCTGTTGTAAATGCGCTTTCCGAATGGCTTGAAGTAAAGGTTTGCGACGGCAAGGATATTTATATGCAGCGCTATGAAAGAGGTAAGATTGTTACCGACCTCCACAAAATAGGCAAGTCAGACATAAAGGGTACGGAAGTACGCTTTAAGGCAGATCCGCTCATCTTCAAGGAAACCGATGTTTATGAGTACGGTGTGCTTGAAAAGCGTTTGCGTGAGCAGGCTTTTCTTAACGCAGGCGTGCATATTGAGCTTAGAGATGAGAGAAACAAAGACGAAATTATAAAAAACAACTTTGTTTATGAGGGCGGTATAAAGAGCTTTGTCGATTATATTCACAAAAAGAGAGCGCTTGCCGTTATTCATCCCGATGTTATTTATTTTGCCGCAAAGAATGACGAGGACACAATCTCGGTTGAAGTTGCTTTGCAGTATAATGACAGCTACAACGAAAATCTCCTTACATTTGCCAACAACATTCATACCACCGACGGCGGTACTCACGAAGAGGGCTTTAAGCGTGCGCTTACAAGGGTTATGAACGATTACGCAAGAAAGTTCGGCAAACTTAAGGATAACGATAAAAACTTAAGCGGTGAAGATGTGCGAGAGGGTATTACCGCCATCATCAGCGTAAAACTTAAAGAGGCGCAATTTGAGGGACAGACTAAGGCAAAACTCGGTAATACCGAGGTAAGAACCATGGTTGATAAACTCGTAAGCGAAAAACTTATGATTTATCTTGAGGAAAACCCACAGGTTGCAAAGGCTATTTTTGAAAAGTCGCTTGCGTCTGCAAGGGCAAGAGAGGCGGCAAGAAAGGCGAGAGAGAGCGTAAGAAGAAAATCTGCTCTTGAGTCTGCTCAATTACCGGGCAAACTTGCCGACTGTCAGTCAAAAGACAGCGAGATTACCGAAATTTACATCGTAGAGGGTGACTCTGCGGGCGGTTCGGCAAAGGGCGGTCGTGACCGTAAATTCCAGGCTATTCTGCCGCTCTGGGGTAAAATGCTCAATGTAGAAAAGGCAAGACTTGACAGAGTTTACGGAAACGATAAGCTTATGCCTGTTATAACCGCACTCGGCACGGGTATAGGCGACGAATTTGATATTACAAAACTGCGTTACGGCAAAATTATTATTATGGCGGATGCCGATGTTGACGGTCAGCATATCAGAACACTTCTTTTGACCTTCTTTTTCAGATTTATGCGTCCGCTCATTGAGGAGGGGCATATCTATATTGCACAGCCTCCGCTTTACAGAATTTCAAAGGGCAAGGAGCACAAGTACGCTTACTCGGACATTGAGCGTGACCAGATTTTAGCCGCAACAGAGGGCAAAACCGAAATTCAGCGTTACAAAGGTCTTGGTGAGATGGACTCCGAACAGCTTTGGGAAACCACTATGAATCCGGAAACAAGACTTATGCTCAGGGTAAACCTCAACGAGGCGGAAGAGGCAGACGAAATCTTCACCATTCTTATGGGCGATAAGGTTGAACCGAGAAGAGAATTTATTGAGAAAAACGCTAAATTCGTTCAGAATCTTGATGTTTAATTCTGTTTTGAACTGAATTTTTTGAGCGGAAAATTTGTGATAATTTAAAACGAATGTTCCCGACCGCAGTTTAATTATTTTGGACAAGAATATTATCATTTGGCAAACTGTCTTTTCATAATAAAAATTTCCGACTGTAACTTAGCTGTTGTCGGAAGTAAGAATATATTTTATACAAATTGTCTTATCGTTGTAAAAGGAGTGATTTTTGTGCATTCACGAACTAAATTTCGGGTGCGTTATGCCGAAACGGATTGTATGGGCATTGTTCACCACTCAAATTATCCGATATGGTACGAAATGGGCAGGGGCGACTATGTAAAAATGCTCGGCTTTAATTATCGTGAAATGGAAGAACAGGGAATTATGACGCCGCTTTTGAACCTTAACTGTTCATTCGGCAAGCCTGCGCTTTATGACGATGAAATTATTTTACGCACAAAGGTAATTTTAATTTCTGCCGCAAGAATTACTTTTTCATACACAGTAAAGAGAATAGAGCCTGACGGCTCGGAAACAGAACTCGGCTACGGTACTACCGAGCACGGATTTGTCGATTCAAAGACATTCCGCCCGATAAGCATAAGAAAGCGTATGCCCGAGCTTTACGAAAAGATAAAACAATTTACATAAACCTTGAGGAATGAATAATATGGACAACGAAAATATGGAAAATGGAGTATTTAATCACGGAAGAATAAAAGATGTCGATGTGAAGGAAGAAATGAAATCAAGTTTTCTCGACTACTCGATGAGCGTTATTATCTCCCGTGCGTTACCTGATGTTCGTGACGGTTTAAAACCTGTTCACAGGCGTATTCTCTACACAATGTACGAAAAGGGTCTTGACCCTAACAAGCCGTACCATAAGTGCGCAGACACCGTAGGTGCTGTGCTCGGTGCGTATCATCCTCACGGTGATGCGTCTGTTTACGATGCGCTTGTTCGACTTGCACAGGACTTTTCAATGAGATATATGCTTGTTGACGGCCACGGTAACTTCGGTTCGGTTGACGGTGACCCGCCTGCCGCATACAGATACACAGAGGCGAGAATGAGCAAGATTTCTTGCGAAATGCTTACCGATATTGACAAAAAGACGGTTGATTTTCAGCCTAACTTTGACGACAGACTTGAAGAGCCAACCGTACTTCCGAGCAGATTTCCTAACCTGCTTGTAAACGGTTCTGACGGTATCGCCGTAGGTATGGCTACAAAGATTCCTCCGCACAACCTCGGCGAAACCATTGACGCCGCTTGTGCGCTTATTGATAATCCCGATATTGACCTTGCCGGTCTTATGGACTATATGCCCGGCCCTGACTTTCCGACAGGCGGCATTATTATGGGCAGAAGCGGTATAAGAGCCACTTATGCGACCGGCAGAGGTAAAATTACCGTGAGAGCCAAAACAGAGATTGTAGAGGCTAAAAACGGCAGATACAAGATTATTGTTACCGAACTGCCTTATCAGGTCAACAAGGCAAGACTTATCGAATACATTGCCGACCTTGTGAAAGACAAGAGAATTGACGGTATTTCTAACATTGAGGACCACTCCGACCGTCAGGGTATGCATATTGAAATTGATGTTAAGCGTGAAGCGTCTGCAAGCATTGTTCTTAACAACCTCTTTAATCTTACACAGTTACAGACAACTTTCGGCGCAATTATGCTTGCAATTGTTGACGGTGTGCCTAAGATATTAAACCTTAAGGAAATGCTTACAGAGTATGTAAACTTCCAGCAGGAAATCATACGCAGAAGAACGGAATTTGACCTTAAAAAGGCAAAGGACAGAGAGCATATCCTTGAGGGCTTGAAGATTGCGATTGACTTTATTGACGAGGTAATCTCAATCATCAGAAATAGTAAAGACCAGGCTACCGCTAAGGTAAACCTTATGGAGCGCTTTGGTCTTGACGATGTTCAGGCACAGGCAATTGTTCAGATGCGTTTAGGTCAGCTCACAAATATGGAGCGCACAAAAATTGAAGACGAAATTGCCGCTTTAAAGACAAAAATCGAAGAATACAACGCTATTCTTGCCGATGAGGGCAGACAGCGTGAAATTATCAAGGAAGAGCTTATTGTAATCAGAAATAAGTTTGCAGATCCGAGAAGAACGGAAATCTGCGCTGTCAACGGCGAAGTTGACATTGAGGATCTTATTCCGAATCAGGAATGCGTGCTCACACTTACTCAATTCGGCTATGTAAAGCGCCTTGCTGTTGATACCTACAAGATTCAGAACAGAGGCGGCCGTGGCGTATCGGGTATGTCACGCAGAGAAGAAGATGTTGCGACTGAAATGTTCGTAATTAATTCTCACGATTATGTACTGTTCTTTACCGATAAGGGCAGAGTGTACAGGCTCAAGTGCTATGAAGTACCGGAGGGAAGCCGTCAGTCAAAGGGTATGAATATTGCAAATCTGCTCCCGATTGCGGCGGACGAAAAGGTAACTTCTATGATTAGAGTGCCTGAATTTGACGAGGAAAAGTACCTTGTTATGGTTACAAAGCAGGGTATTATAAAGAGAATTTCTCTCAATGCATATAATACCGCAAGAAAAGGCGGACTTATTGCCCTTGAACTTAACGAGGGTGACGAGCTTGCATGGGTAAGACTTACAGACGGCAATCAGCAGGTTGTTGTTGCCACAAAGAATGGTCTTGCCATAAGATTTGAAGAAACCGATGTTCGTCCTATGGGCAGACAGGCAAGAGGCGTTAAGGCTATTTCTCTGCGTGAGGGCGACTGCGTTGTGGGTATGTGCGTTGTTGCAAATGATGACCTTATTCTTACTGCGTCCGAAACAGGCTTTGGCAGAATTTCAAATGTAAGCGACTACCGCTTGCAGAGCCGTGGCGGTAAGGGTATTACCAACTACCACACCGAAAAATACGGAAATGTTGCGGCTGTCAGTGCGGTTAAGCTTGACGAGGATATTATCATTATTTCGCAGGAGGGCGTAATTATCAGAATTGCCGCCGATACTGTAAGAATCTGTAACAGACCGAGCAAGGGCGTTACTCTTATGAGAATAGGCGAAAACGATAAGGTAGTTACTGTTGCAAGAGCACCTCACGAGGACAGTGAGAGCGAAAAAACAGATGAAACAGCCGAAGAAGAAACTTCCGAGGAGAATACTGCCCCTGAAACAAATGCCGAAGAGAATACAGAAGAATAAATAAAAAATATAGCCTTCCCGTAAAAAGGAGGGCTATAACATATTTTGATAAAAGTAATTGTCGGGTAAAAATTATGGTTTAGCACAGTTAATCGCAAGGCTAAGATTAAATAATTTAAAAATTTAGGTAAAGCCTTTTTAAAGGTTGACCAAACTTTTCTAATTTTTTGGCAGAGAGCGTGTTTTTTACTTTATTAACCTGAATATTAAATCACATATTTCCGACAAAACCAACACTTTGACTAATCAAACGAGGTAATAGGTATGAAAAAAATTGTGCCTGTACTGTTTGCTTTGGTGCTTGCCTTTTCTTTTGCGGCTTGTAAAGAGCAGAAAACAATTGTAAAAGGCGGTACGGCTTCACTTGACGAAATCCTTGCTTACACAAAGGAAAAAGCGCAGGAGGACAGCACCAATGTGAACGGCAAAAGATATAATATAAATATTGAGAAATTTACCGAGCGCTATAACGAAATAATGTTTCGTTCGGGCGGTGACGAATATCTCAGTATGGAAAATTGGAAAAGGCTCGGAGAAACCAAAAAAGACGCTAACGGAGTTGAGTATTTTTGTTATTACTATGATATAGACAATGCCGAGCTTACCGTGGCGGTTGAGTCACGCAGTCACAAAATAATGAATGTCGGCTGCGGCACTACTATGTCAAAGTATGTGTCTATTGACGGCGAACATCAGTACAGCGAAAGAATACTTAATATGTCGGCTGTTATGGCTGCTGCCGTCGGAGGCTACACAAGCGATGATGTTGAGCTGTTTGAAAAGATTTTTAACGAAACTACCTTTGAAAACAAAAGTTCGCTTGCTTATGAAAAAAATATTTTTAACCTTACTACAGGCAAAAAAGGCAAAAAAGACGAAAATAACGACAGTACAATGCTTTTCAGGTATTTTCCCGTTACCGACGAGCATTTGACCGAGTGGAATATTCCGACTTATTCAGAGTAAAGAGGTATTGTTATGACTCCCGAAAAACTTACAGAAATTTTATATCTTGCAGAAAATTTAAAGAAAAATACCAGACACAGTTGGCTTTCAAACGGCAGGCGAGAGAGCGTTGCCGAGCATAGCTGGAGATTGTCGCTGTTTGCTTATTTTGTAAAAGATGAGTTTCCAAATGTAGATATGGACAAGGTGATTATGATGTGTATTTTTCATGACCTTGGCGAGGCTTTTACAGGGGACATTCCGTCATTTTATAAGACGAGCAATGACGAAGAAATCGAAAAGCATAAACTTTGCGAATGGTTAAATACTCTCCCACAGCCTTATAAAGATGAGCTTACTTCTCTTTATAAAGAAATGGACGAGCTTAAAACCGAAGAGGCAAAGCTCTGGAAAGCTATGGATAAACTCGAAGCGTCAATTCAGCATAACGAGGCGGAAATCCGTACATGGCTGCCGCTCGAATATGAATTAAACCCCGTTTACGGCGAAAAAGAATGCGGCTTTAATGAATATATGAAAAGCCTGCAGGAATACACAAAGCAATTGTCTTTGGATAAAATTGCAAAGGAAAGTAAGAAAGATTGAAAAATGCACCAAAAAGTTTCTGACTTTTTGGTGCATTTCTTTGTGTATCATTTTTTGAGAGATTTTTATACAAATTCAAGTTTTAATTTTTTACCCATACCTTTTGCAATTCTTTCAATTGTTTTTAAAGATGGATTTGCACAGCCGTTTTCAATTTTACTTATATCGCCCTGTGCAATTCCCGTGGCTTCGGAGAGTTGTTTTTGAGTCATATTCATTTCTTTTCTACAATCAAGAATTGCATTGATAAGTTGGTATTCAGGCTCTAAAGCATCATATTCACTCTTAAAATTTTCATCTTTTAATCTTTCATTTAAAGTTACTCTGAAATTTTTAGACATAATCAAATCTCCTCTCGATTAAGATAATCATTTCTGTATTTTTTAGCTAAAGTAATTTCAGCTTTTGGAGTTTTTTGCGTTTTCTTTATAAATCCGTTTGTAAGTATTATTTTTTGCCCAATTACAAAGAAATAAAAAATTCCGGTAATATCATTTCCGACTTTATTTCTGATTTCAAAAATACCGTCTTCAATATGTTTTGAAAATGGCTCTCTAAGTTCATTTCCTCTAATTTCAAGCAATTCAAGATTTTTAAATATTTTTGCCTGCATTTTGTTATCTTGTTTTAAAATGAATTCTTCAACAGGACAGGTTCCGTTTTCTAATTCATAATATTCAACACAAAAACTTATTTATACAACACCTTTATATAATTATTATATAGTATATATCCTATATTATCAAGAGCATTTATAATTGACACAATATAATAAGTGTTATTTAGAAAAAGTCAAGGCAGTTAGTGTTTTATACTGTTATCGCAGACATAAAAATAACCGCCCAACTATTTGACAAGCAAGTGTTGGACGATTATTTAATCCGAAAACATAATAAAGACTGATTGCTTTATTATATTTTTTCTGTAACTTATTATATATTAATCAAAACGGGCGTGAGCTCGTTTTTTATTTTAAAAATTATCTGTTTGGAACATTATAATTGAAAGTGCGGCGAGAGGTGCGGTTTCCGCTCTTAAAATTCTTTTGCCGAGGGTTGCCGGACTGCCTCCGTTTGCGATGATTTTATCAACTTCGGACTGCTCAAATCCGCCCTCACTGCCGATAAACATTGCTATACTTTTTGGCTTTTTATCGAGAATTTTATTTACTTTTTCTCCGCCAAGTTCGTAAAAAATAATCTGTTTTTCGCTTTCAAGGCTCATTTGTGCGGCTTTTTCAAAGCTTACGCAGTCGCAAACCTGCGGGATGATTCCTCTTCTGCTCTGCATTGCCGCCTGCAAAGCTATCTTTTGCCAGCGCTCGCATTTTTTCTTTATTGACTTTGCGTCAGGTCTTGAAACGCATCTTGCCGAGAGCATGGGAACTATTCTTGATATGCCGAGTTCAACGCATTTTTGCACAATATAGTCCATTTTATCGCCCTTTGGCAGAGCCTGATACAGGGTTACGAATACATCGGGTTCATTCTCGCACGGCTTTTTTTCCGTAATTTTTACCGCAGAATATTCGGCTGTAATCTCTGTGAGTACACATTCACACTGCGTATTGTCGGGGGTAACCAGCGTGAGTTCTTCGCCTTTTTTCATTCGCAATGATTTTGATATATGTCGTGCGTTTTCACCTGAAATAACATAGGTGTCGGAAGTGATATTTTCATCTGTAAAAAACCAAGCCATTTAAAAAACCTCTTTTTATTTTGTTGAGGGATTAGCAGGTATAAAGTTAACGGATTAAAAAACTATCTGTAATTTTAAATTTCTAATCTAATCGTTTTGCTAAACCCTGAGCTGTATAAAATCTGATATTTATGTTTTTAATATACCAAAAATACCGCATAAATGCAAGTTTTTACCGCTTTTGTATATACGCACTTTGCCTGTATATACTATATATAGAAAAGAAAATCGTAAAAGGGAGTTTATGTATGCAATTAAAAGGTTCGCAAACAGAGAAAAATCTTGAGGCGGCTCTTGCCGGTGAGTCAATAGCAAGAAACAAATATACATTCTATTCAGATAAGGCAAAAGCTGACGGATACGAACAGATAGCTGAGCTTTTTGAAGAAACCGCAAAGAACGAAAAAGCCCACGCACAGATATGGTACAATCTTCTGAAAGGAAAAACGAGTACAACGGAAGAAAACCTACAGCTTGCTTCGGACGGCGAATATTACGAATGGAATGAAATGTATCCGCAGTTTGCAAAGACAGCAAGAGAAGAGGGCTTTGACTTTATAGCAGGTTTGTTTGAAAAGGTTGCCGAGATAGAAAAGCAACACGAAGAAAGGTTTAAAACTCTGCTTAATAATGTACAGGAAAAACTTGTTTTTTCAAAGGACGGAGATGCGGTATGGATATGCCGAAACTGCGGTCATATTTGCGTCGGAAAAACCGCTCCGACCGTGTGTCCTGTCTGTGCTTACCCACAAAGTTTTTTTCAGCTGAAAAGCAATAATTATTAAAAAGAAAATTAAATAAAAAATAGTTAAAAATTGAGTTTTAGAGATAAAGCTCAATTTTTTATTTTGTAAAAAACACAGTATTTAAGCGGTTATTTTAAAATTCATAAAAATAGAAATAGGTATATTTTTATTTGTAATACTTTTGTAATATATGCTGATTTTTAGTTACAAACTTGTTACAAATTGGTATCTAAAAAGTAAACTTTCATTTTCTTGCAATTTGACTACAAATTTGCAGGATTTTAATTCAAAAAACGAAAAAATAATTTGCTAATACAGAAAAAAAGTCGAAATCGTTGTGCATTTTCCATAAAAACTTTACTTTATGGCTGTTTGACATATTCAAAACATAAGCCTATAATAACGCCGTTGCTTGCGAACAGCTTTAACAAGCGTTACAACAGCCTTCACAAGTAACCAAATTTTAGAAAAAAGCCAAACGGAAAGCGGTTTTTGCGCTTGCAAAAATCACTGAAGAAAGGAAGAATTTCTTATGATGCTAAAAACATTTTCAAAGCCTGCAATTAAATGGACGGTCGCAGCAATTCTTTGTGCAACTCTTTCTGCAGGAGCTTTGGTAAATGCAGTAGCAGCCACAGCTACAGCAGATGAAGTTACCACAAGCAAAACTTATGTTGAAAGCTCAACAGAGTTTGAGGTGGGCAACGGAGATGTTGTTGTAAGCACAAACAAAAACTTCAATATGTCTTTTGATGTAATCAAGGCAAATAAAATCACAATCGACAACTGCGGTGAAAAGCAGACTATATCTCTTGCAAAGGGTACGGTTGAGGAAGTTCTTGACAGAACAGGAATTACCCTTACAGACAACAAGAGTGTTACACCGTCACTTAACACAGTAATCACAGACGATACGAACATTTATGTTTACAACGCAAAAAACATTAAGCTAACAACAAACGGCACAGAGATGAGCGTAAAAGCCCCTGAGGGCACAGTAGAAAACGCTCTCAACATTCTCGGCTATGAAATTACAGACGATGATATTTTAAATGTTGACAAAAATGCTCAGGTTGAGGACGATATGGAAATCATCCTCAAAAAGGTAACATATGTTGACGAGAAATCAACAGAGAAAATCTCTTACGACACAATCGAAAAAGATTCCGACGATATTCTCACAGGCGAGTCGCAGGTATCTCAGAAAGGCGTTGACGGTGAAAAGGAAGTAACCAAGAGATGTAAATACATTGACGGTAAGTACGCTTCAACAAAGGTAATCGGCGAGAAGGTTACAAAAGAGCCGGTTGACAAGGTTATTCTTAACGGCACAAAGAGAGGCACTATAACCGATACAAGCGGCGCACCTGTTTCATACCGCTATATGGTTTCGGGTTCGGGTACAGCCTATACGGCGGCTCCGGGTTCACTTACAGCAACAGGCGCAACAGTTTACGAGGGCGGCGTTGCGGTAAACCCTGCAATCATTCCTTACGGTTCAAAGCTCTACATTGAGGCGGCAGACGGCAGTCATGTTTACGGCTATGCAACCGCTGTTGACACAGGCGGAGCATTGATGGACGGTTCGGCTATAGTTGACCTCTTCTACTTCAGTTACGATGACTGCGTAAACTTTGGCAGAAGAGATGTTAATGTGTATGTTCTTTAATATATAAATTTAAGCGGAAGTGCGTTTGCATTTCCGCTTTTTCTGTAAAAATAATATAATGCTTGATTTATCGGCAAATATAAGCTATAATATACGAAAAGTGTAAATTCGCATTGAAAGGATTTTGAAATATGAAGAAGATTATCTCTGCATTGTTGATGGCATCTGTAATTGCAATTTCAGCAGCAGGCTGTGGATATAATGATGCTCTTGAGCAGGCGTCTAAGGCAAACCAGCAGACAACATCTGCAAGTCAGTCATCGGATTCTACATCTGACGAAACAAGCAAGGTGACAGACGCCAATTACAAAGATACCTTTGACGGACTTTGCAGCTATATGCAGGATAAGGGTTATTATACAGACAAAGCTGTCAAAACAGAAATGGACGCATCTTTTATCGGCGCAAAGCAGGGCGTTAAGTACAGCATAAGCAATAACCTTGCTATTGAGCTTTATGAGTACGATACAACTAAACTCAACGATACAGCAAAAGAAATCGTTAAAGAGGTAAAGGACAGCAACAGCTTTACTATTATTGAGGGTTATCCTGTAAATGCGGCTTACCTTTCAAATAACGGCAAGTATCTTATGATTTACAACGATACAAAAATAGACAAGGACAACCCTAAAAAAGACTCAAACGAGTATAAGGCAAGAGAAAATGCGGTTGAGGACTTCCTTGCATTTAAAAATTGATTTGTAATTTAATAAGCATAATTAAAAGGAGATACCGAGCGTGGTATCTCCTTACTTTTTGTTTATTCTCAAAATTTATTACCGCAATAAGGGCAGAAGTTCATATCAATAGGCGATTGCTTACCGCATTTGGCACAAATCTTTTCGGCAGAATTATTTTCCGCTTTTTCTGTATTGTTAAATACAGGTTGAGGAACAAAATTCTGCGGCGGTGTTTGCGGTGTCGGCTGAACATTATTAACTCGGTTGCTTGCATATGGATTCTCATAAACAAATTGCTGTGAAGGCTGATTATCAATCGGCTGATTGTTTGGAACAACAGGCGGAGCAAACGGTGTGCCGTTATTCTGATTAAACGGCATCTGCGGCTCATTGCCGTGAACAGGCTCGCTATCTCTGTAAAAGCGTGTTGCTTCGCTGTCGACAGGTGAAAGCACAAGGCTGTCGGTTGTTTTCTTTATATAGTTAAAGTACATTAAAGCCACAATGCTTACGAATATAAACGGAATAAGCTCTATAATACCGCAAACTAAGGTAATGGGATATAAAGTATTTGCAACATTTGTTACTGTATCAAAAAGCTCTGAATTGTTTACAAAATTGCTTGAAAAATTCACACCCGATCTTTCAAGTGTTCCGGATATTTGATTGGCAAAGTAAAACAAAGCGTCAATCGAGCCTGATATAAACATATATCCTATAACAGACGATATAACAGAGATTACCGCATAAACAAAACCCGATACGGCGGTTGCCTTTGCGCCCGTTTTTGTAATAAATACAGATGAAAGCGAATACTTAATGCCTTTTGTAAGTTTACAGGAGGCAAGGAAAAAGATAAACTCGCAGAGTGTACTGATAAAATTAATACCCAGCAGTATAGCAGAAGTTCGGAAAATATCTTCGGGCACATCAGAGCCGAATACAATTAATAAAATAACCAATATCAATGATACTGCAAGCGATATTCCCGTAAAAGCAGTAAAGATAATTGTAAGTACCCTTAAAAATGTAACAGGCGGCTTGAGCTTTACAATAGGCTTGCGGCTTCTTGCTGTGCAGAACAGCAATATAAATGCAAACAAAAAGGCTAAAGTCGATATATCAATAGAAAAAGATAAATTGACATTCTCATTTTTTTCTATAATGTATTTGAATGAAATCATCATAGAAGAAACCGCTGTGACTATTTTGCAAATAGTAGGTACACAAAAGGTAAGCGCAGTGATAAGGATAATAGGTTTTTTGAAAAAACCTCTAAGTATATCAACATTGTGTTGATACGGATTAAAAGGCTGGTTCATAGTTTTCCTCCGATTAAATTGATAATTATATTTTATAATATAGTATAATTAATTGCAATAGAAAGAAATAATTTATACAAAGCTGTCGATATAAATTGTTATTAATGTATTTAGTTAAGCTAAAGCAATTTTAATTGTAAGAAAATAAAGAAAAATACATTGATCATATAGACTGTATATAATATAATATTGAAAATCGTTATGCTTAAGTAAAACATAACTACTATATATTGTGGCTGTGTAAATAAAAAAGTCGAATATAGTCTTATTTAAAATAAAATAGGAATTTTTTTAAAGTTTTTTTAAAAAAGTGTTGACATTTGGTAAAGTAAATGATATAATAGTTGAGCACTTGAGAGTGACACGGAAAATTCCGATAAACACTAAGTGCGTAGGACCTTGAAAATTAAACAACGAGAAAGATAAAGGAACCCGTAATACTTTGAGAATACTCAAAGATTTACAGTGAGATGCACACAACAAAGCATCAAGAAATTACGGATACGTTAGTATTCGGAATGAGCGATTAAAGCTCTGAAATTGATAGTAAGCGAAAGCTTAATATACAAA
>NZ_JBBNJY010000042.1:0-13689 GCF_040093295.1 Ruminococcoides bili | reverse complement strand
GCGACCAAGATCTCTCTTAGTCGCTTTGCATAATTATTTCTTTATAACTTTGTCTAACTTTTTGGGGTCAGTTCATTACAACGGCTACCGCCTGTTTTTTCAAATTTTGTTTTATGCACACTGACAGCCTGCTGTCAGTGTGCATAATAATTTGTTATATCGGAAGATTTTTATAACCGCTGCGCTTACTTTCTTCTGCCTCGGCTACCTTGACGGACTTGGCATAGGAACTGTATTGCAGCCTTTACAATGGGCAAAGTCGTTGGTATAATAGGTACATATACAGACAAATTCTTTTATTTTGAAACTTACAAAACACTTAAAAAGACCGACAAGGAGATAAAATGAAAGAAATCACGCTTATCGTAAAATATTCCGTTAAAAAAGGTATGGTTAATGACTTTTTGACAGCTCTTAAAAACGAGGGCTTTCCGCAGATTGTACAAAATGAAAACGGCTGTATAAAATACGATTACTTTGTGCCGTCATTCGGAAAAAGCAATGAGGTACTGCTTATTGAAAAATGGCAGTCCGAAAAATTGCAAAAAGAACATCTTAACACACCGCATATGCAAAAGATGAAAACTTTTAAGGACAGATTTGTAGAAAATACGACTGTCGAAATTTTTAAATGAGGGATAAAATGAAAATCAAAAGAACAATTACATCACTTCTCACCGCAGCAATGTTGGCAACAGTGCTTGCAGGCTGTCAGAACACGAGCGAAGCTTCAAAAGCACAGTCGACAAATGACGAGCAAAACAGTCAGGCAACAGTGACAGAAACCACCGCTCCTCACGACCCGTATTCAGACATTGACGATATGATTTCAAAAATGACGGTTGAAGAAAAAGTCGGACAGCTGTTTTATGTAAATTGTCGTGGCAATGATATGAGCGACGCAATAAACGAATACCACATCGGCGGTGTTTTGCTGTTCGGTGTAGATTTTGACGGCAAGACAAAAGAAGAAGTGAATGCCGATATAAAAGCTATGCAGTCCAATGCCAAAATTCCGCTTATTATCGGCACAGACGAAGAGGGCGGAACGGTTGTAAGAGCGAGCGATAATCCAAAACTAAGGGACAGCGCATACCTTTCACCGAGCGATACATTTGACAACGGCGGTTGGAGCGCTATTGAAGACGACGCATACGATAAAGCGGAATTTCTGCTTTCGCTCGGCGTAAATGTAAATATGGCGCCTGTCTGCGACATCACTTCCGACCCCAATTCATTTATGTATTACAGGTCTTTTTCAAGTGA
Source organism: Ruminococcoides bili (assembly GCF_040093295.1). Lineage (NCBI taxonomy): Bacteria > Bacillati > Bacillota > Clostridia > Eubacteriales > Oscillospiraceae > Ruminococcoides > Ruminococcoides bili. The sequence goes on along the minus strand of NZ_JBBNJY010000042.1, from coordinate 12,423 downwards.
CGCCGCAAGCACAAGCAGATTTGTAGATACGGTTGTAAAAGCAAGCAAAGAGAAAAAACTCGGCACTGTATTAAAGCACTTCCCCGGATACGGAGATAACGGCGACACACATTATTCCAGCGCTACAGACAACAGAACTTTCTCGGACTTGCAGAACAATGATTTTCTGCCGTTTCAGGCAGGTATAGCCGCAGGCGCAGACAGTATTCTTGTGTCGCACGTAACAGTAAATTCGATTGACAGCGATAATCCCGCCTCGCTCTCTGAGCCTGTGCATAAGGTTATAAGAGATAAGCTTAAATTTGACGGAGTTGTTATGACCGATGACCTCGATATGTTTGCCGTTGATGCCCTTGACATTTACGAGCCACTCTCGGTTGCGGCATTTAAGGCAGGCAATGACTTCCTCTGTTGCGGCGATATTGAAAACGAATATACCGCATTGCTTAATGCCGTACAAAGCGGAGAAATTACAGCAGACAGAATCGACGAGTCTGTAAAAAGAATTTTGATATGGAAAAGAAATCTTGCAATTTTATAACTCTTGCCCGACTATGTAAAAACAGTCGGGCTTTTTTACTTGCTTGTATTTAGTGATATAAATAAATCAAAAAATCTATTAACAAGTTTACTTGGCATATGTATAATAAAGTTGACAATAAAACTTGCTCTGATTTTATGCATTTCATTGGACAAAAAATTTGAAGACCTGTTTTACTTTGATTAAATATCCAATCGGCTGTTTATTTTTTGCTTTGCCGCAAGTCAAAATGAATATCTGCATTGAATATTCATTAAAATATACATTTTATGCAAAATCAAGCGTAAAAAATGAATATTCATTATTTCTGCATATATGCATTTTTATACATATATTGAAGATTTATGTTGAAATCAAGGTTGATTTTGCTGTAAAAACCTTGGGTTTTATTTTGAATTAAGTGCATTTATCACAATTTTACGGTGTATTGAATAATTATTCAAAAAACACTTGATTTTTTTGGCAGAAAGCGTATAATGTAAGAGTAATATAAATCATTTCTATGGAGGAAATTAAAATGGCTGACAATAAAATTAAAAAAGTTGTTCTCGCTTATTCAGGCGGACTTGATACTTCTATTATTATTCCTTGGTTAAAAGAAAACTATGACAACTGCGAGGTTATCGCTGTTTCGGGTGATGTAGGACAGGGCACAGAGCTTGACGGTCTTGAGGAAAAGGCTATTAAGACAGGCGCATCTAAACTTTATATTGAAGACCTTAACAAGGAGTTTGTTGACGATTACATCATTCCTACCGTTAAGGCAGGCGCTGTTTACGAGGGCAAATACCTCCTCGGCACATCTTTCGCTCGTCCTATCATTGCTAAAAGACTTGTAGAAATTGCTAAAGCCGAGGGCGCTGACGCTATTTGCCACGGTTGCACAGGTAAGGGTAACGACCAGGTTCGTTTTGAACTTGCTATCAAGGCTTATGCTCCGGATATGAAGATTATCGCTCCTTGGAGAACTTGGGAATTCAAGAGCCGTGAGGACGAAATCGAGTACGCTGAAAAGCACAACATTCCGCTCAAGATTAACCGTGAAACAAACTATTCTAAGGATAAAAACCTCTGGCACTTAAGCCACGAAGGTCTTGACCTTGAAGATCCTGCAAATGAGCCTATGTACAACAAGGAGGGCTTCCTTGAACTTGGCGTTTCTCCTGAGCAGGCTCCCGACAAGGCAGAGTATGTTACAATTTCATTTGTAAAGGGTGTTCCTACAAAGCTTAACGGCGAAGAAATCGACTCTGTTGAGCTTATCAAGGAGCTTAACAAAATCGGCGGCAGAAACGGCGTAGGTATCACAGATATCGTTGAGAACCGTCTTGTAGGTATGAAGGCTCGTGGCGTTTATGAAACTCCGGGCGGCACAATCCTCTACGCTGCACACAACAAGCTTGAGGAAATCTGCCTTGACAAGGATACACTTCACTACAAGAAGAACCTTTCAAACACATTTGCAGAACTCGTTTATGACGGCAAATGGTACACACCTCTCCGTGAGGCTCTCTCGGCATTCGTTGACAGCACACAGGAGTATGTAACAGGTGATGTTAAGTTAAAGCTTTACAAGGGCAACATCATTGACGCAGGCGTTACAAGCCCATATTCACTCTATGATGAAGAAATCGCAACCTTTGACGAGGATCAGGTTTACGATCAGAACGACAGTGCAGGTTTCATCAACCTCTTCGGTCTTCCAATCAAGGTTCGTGCTAAAAAGGGTCTTATTAAGTAATTTTTATTCAAAGACTTTTGTATGAATTAAAATAATTATTCCGGTTCGGGGACAGGGAAATTCTCTGTCCCTGACAGTTGTTTATACGGATATTTTTAAACAGCAATATCAATTATAAATAATACACAAATTAACAATCATTCATTAACCCGAGGTGATTATATGCAGCTTTGGAAAGGCAGATTTAAAAAGGAACTTTCAAAAACCACTAACGATTTTAACAGCTCAATCTCATTTGACAGCCGTATGTATAAAGAGGATATCGAGGGCAGTATTGCCCACGCAACAATGCTCGGCAGATGCGGCATTATCAAACAGGAAGAGGCTGACGACATAGTTCAGGGTCTTAAGGGAATCCTTGCAGACATAGAAAACGGCACTCTCCATATTGATATGGAAGCAGAGGATATTCACACCTTTATTGAGGGCGAGCTTACAAAGAGAATCGGCGACAACGGCAAGCGACTTCACACATCAAGAAGCCGTAACGACCAGGTAGCCGTTGACATTAAACTTTACCTTAAAAAGGAAGTTGTAAATGTTAAAAAGCTCGTTGTTGACCTTATCAAGGTTATTGCCGACAAGGCGGAAAAGTACAGCGAAACCGTTATGCCCGGCTACACTCATTTACAGAGAGCACAGCCGATTACTTTCGGTCACCACCTTTTAGCTTACGGCGAAATGCTTTTAAGAGATGTGTCAAGACTTGAGGACTGCCTTAAGAGAATGGACGAAATGCCGCTCGGCTCTTGTGCTTTAGCAGGCACAACATACCCTATCGACAGAACAATTACAGCCGAGCTGCTCGGTTTTGAAAGAATTACAAACAACTCGCTTGACGGTGTATCCGACAGAGATTACTGCATTGAGTTTGCGTCTGTTCTTTCTATTATTATGGTGCACCTCTCAAGATTTTCAGAAGAAATCATTATGTGGTGCAGTTGGGAATTTAAATTCATTGAGCTTGACGACGCTTTTTCAACAGGTTCTTCAATTATGCCGCAGAAAAAGAATCCTGACATCGCAGAACTCGTCCGTGGCAAGAGCGGCAGAGTTTTCGGCGACAATATGACTTTACTTACAATTATGAAAGGCATTGCCCTTGCATACAATAAAGATATGCAGGAGGACAAAGAGGCAATTTTTGATGCTGTTGATACAGTTAAAATGTGCCTTACAGCCTTTACTCCAATGCTCGACACAATGAAAGTTATTCCGCAGAATATGCGTAAAGCGGCAGCAGGCGGATTTATTAACGCAACCGACTGCGCAGACTGGCTCACAAAGAACGGAGTACCGTTCAGAGATGCATACAAGGCAACAGGCGAACTCGTTGCAAGATGCATTGAGCTTGGTACAGACCTTGAAAACCTCCCGATTGAGGAGTACAAAAAGGTTTGTGATGTATTTAACGATGATGTTTACAGAGCAATTTCACTTGAAACTTGTACAAACGAAAGAAAAGCATTCGGCGGCCCTGCCTCTGAAAATGTAAAGGCACAGGCAAAGCGTGTGGCTGAAATTGCTAAGAATTTATAATTGATTTTATAAATGCAGTTGTTAAAAACAATTTTTGTCTTAAATTAAACCTCCTGCCAATTCCGCTTTTCTTTTGCGTGAAAAGAAAAGCTCCAAAAGAAAGCACGCTCAAGAGAAAAGGGATTTCGAGTCCCTTTTCCCTTAAGAATCCTTTTTCCTTAGACGACCAAAGGTCAGTGACCTTTGGAAACTTCAAACTTTTATTTGTTTGTTTTAGTTAATGTTTGGCGGATTGATTTAGATATAGACTATTAGTATCAGTATAAGAATTGTTAGATATATATTCATAAAGGATTGATTAAAATGATAAAAGCAGGTATTGTAGGCGCAACAGGCTATGCCGGTGCCGAGCTTGTAAGACTTCTGACAAGTCACCCCGAGGCTGAAATTTCAGCTATCAGCTCGGTTTCTTTTGAAGGTCAGAAGTTAAGCGATGTTTATCCGTCATATACATTTTTAAACGATATGGTCTGTGAAGACCAAGACGCTGTTGTTGAGAAGAGCGATGTTATCTTCGCCGCACTTCCCCACGGTCTTTCACAGGAACTTGCCGAAAAGTGCATAAGCGTAGGCAAGGCTTTCATTGACCTCGGCGCAGACTTCCGTCTTGAGAGCGAAGAAGAATATACAGAGTGGTACGGCGGCACTTTCCTTGACAAAAAGCTCCACGAGCAGGCTGTTTACGGACTTCCTGAATTTTTCAGAGATAAAATTAAAGGTAAAAAATTAATTGCAAACCCGGGCTGCTACACTACCTGTTCCCCACTTGCCATTGCTCCGGCAATCGCAAACGGACTTGTAAGCACAAAGGGTATCATCTGTGACTGCAAAAGCGGCGTAACAGGTGCAGGCAGAAAACCTACACAAGGCAATCACTTCCCTGAACTTAACGAGGGATTCCACGCTTATAAGGTAGCCTGCCACCGCCACACACCCGAAATTGAGCAGACACTTTCAAAACTTTCGGGCGAAGATGTAACAATCACATTTGTGCCGCACCTTTTACCTGTAAACAGAGGTATTCTTGCCACTGTTTATGCGGATATTAACGAGGGCGTTACTTTTGAGCAAATCAGAAAAGCGTATGAGGATTTCTACAAAGACGAGTTTTTTGTAAGACTTCTTGACGACGGCAAATGCGCCGACATTCACAATGTGCGCTATTCAAACTTCTGTGATGTTTCCATTCATCACGATAAAAGAGCAAATAAGCTTGTGGCTTGCGCAGCTATTGACAATATGGTTAAAGGTGCAGCAGGTCAGGCTATTCAGAATATGAACATTATTTTCGGACTTGACGAAAAGACAGGCCTTATAATCGTTCCGCCTGCTTTTTAATTAATAATTAAGCAAAACATAAAACGGAGGCTTTATTATGGGAAACTACAGATTTATCGAAGGCACAGTTACTTCTCCTATGGGCTTTACAGCAGCCGGTATTTGTGCGTCAATCAAGCCGTCAAATAAAACAAAGCGTGACCTTGCGTTGATTTATTGCGACACTCCCTGTACTGCGGCGGCTGTTTATACTAAAAACCTTGTTAAAAGTTCGGCTATCGAGGTAACCAAAAAGCACCTCGAAGACGGCATTGCACAGGCTGTTATCGTAAATTCAGGCAATGCAAACACCTGCAACGCAAACGGATATGACATTGCAAATCATATGTGCCTTATCGCAGGCGAAACTCTCGGTGTAAAAGCGGAAGATGTTATCGTTGCATCAACAGGCGTTATCGGTCAGCCTCTGCCTATTCAGCCTATTTTAAAGGCTTGCGTATATATGAAAGGTCACCTTACAAAAGAGGGCGGCACAGACGCAGCCGAGGCTATTATGACTACAGATACGGTAAAAAAAGAAATGGCTATGCAGATGGAGCTTGACGGCAAGACCGTTACAATCGGCGGCATTGCAAAGGGCAGCGGTATGATTCACATTAATATGGGTACTATGCTCTCTTTTGTTACAACAGATGCGGCTGTTTCTTCGGATATGCTGCGTGAGGCTCTGCGTGAGGCTGTTGAGGACAGTTACAATATGGTAAGCGTTGACGGCGATACATCTACAAACGATACCCTTGCTATTATGGCATCGGGCAAAGCCGGCAACAGAATGATTACCAACAAAAACGAAGATTACTATACATTCTTAAGCGGACTTACCGCAGCTTTCAGAGCACTTGCAAAGAAACTTGCGGGTGACGGCGAAGGCGCAACAAAACTTCTTGTTTGCAAGGTTGAGGGTGCTAAGAGCAAGCCCAACGCTGTTAAAATTGCAAAGAGCATTATCGGTTCAAGCCTTGTAAAGGCGGCAATGTTCGGCTCAGATGCAAACTGGGGCAGAGTATTGTGTGCAATCGGTTACAGCGGCGCTGATGTTGATGTTAAAAAGGTAGATGTTTCTTTTGAATCCGCCAAAGGCAATATTCTTGTATGCAAGGACGGCGCAGGAGTTGAGTTTTCGGAAGAAAAAGCAAAGGAAATTCTGCTTGAAAAGGAAATCAACATTCTTGTATCATTAAATGACGGTTTTGGCTATGCCGAGGCTTACGGTTGTGACCTTACCTATGATTATGTAAAAATCAACGGCGACTACAGAACCTAATTGGCAAAGTAATTTGCCAAACCATAATTTATCTGAAAAACGGGCATTAAATTTATATCAGGGGAAATGAAAAATGGATATTAATAAAAGAGCAAAAGTCTTAATACAAGCTATGCCGTATATTCGTAAATTCAGCGGTGAAACAATTGTTGTAAAATACGGCGGCAACGCAATGATAAACGATAAACTCAAAAGCGCCGTTATGAGCGATATTGCACTTATGCGCCTTGTAGGCGTTAATGTTGTGCTTGTTCACGGCGGCGGCCCTGAAATAAATGCAATGCTTAAGGCAGTCGGCAAAGAGAGCAAGTTTGAAAACGGTATGCGTGTTACCGACGATGAAACTATTGACATTGTGCAGATGGTACTTGCAGGCAAGGTAAACAAAAACCTTGTTCAGCTTATGGAAAAACACGGTGGAAAGGCAATCGGTCTTTGCGGTCTTGACGGCAATATGCTTATGGCGGAAAAACTTGTCACAAGTGCAGACCTCGGCTATGTGGGCGAGATTAAAGAAGTAAATCCGGAACCTTTGCAGAATGTTATCAACAACGGTTATATTCCGATTGTGGCTACCGTTGCAAGCGGTTATGACGGAAATGTTTATAATGTAAATGCGGATATTGCCGCAGCTCACATTGCGGCAAAAATCGGTGCCAAAAAGCTCATTCTTATGACAGACATCAGAGGTCTTTTAAGAGATGTAAATGACGAAGACTCGCTCATATCTGTTGTAAATGTCAGCGAAGTTCCTATGCTCAAGCGTGAGGGCATCATAAAGGGCGGTATGATTCCGAAAATTGACTGCTGTGTTGAGGCTGTAAGAAGCGGCGTAAGCAGAGCACACATTATTGACGGCAGAATTGAACACTCTATCCTCATTGAAATGTTCAGCGATGAGGGTATCGGCACAATGTTCTATTAATAGATTTGCAAATATTTTGCCTACGGGCAGTTGATAAGGAAAAACAGATATGACAATCAGAGAAATGACAATCGATGACTACGAGGAAGTATTTGCCCTCTGGCAGATTACCTCAAAAAGAGCCTTGTCCAAGGCTGACGAAAAAGCAAAAATAGAATCTTATCTGACAAGAAGCGAGGGTATGAGCAAGGTTGCCGTAATTGACGGTAAAATTGTAGGTACTGTACTTGCAAGTCATGACGGCAGACGAGGATTTATTCACCATATGGCGGTTCTGCCCGATTACCGAAGAAACCGAATCGGTCACGAACTTGCAAAAAGCGCTATCAAAGCGATTAAAGACCAAGGGATTGATAAAACTCATATCTTCTGCTATCAAAACAACACCACGGGTCAGAGCTTCTGGCAAGATTTCGGATTTAAAAAGCGTGAGGATATATTTGTTTTTTCCTTTAATAACGAAGATGTAGATAACACTTAAGGGGTGGTATGATGAATACAAAGGAAAAAGATTCGCAGTACATAATGCACACCTACGGCAGATACAATGTAGCTTTAAAAAGCGGCAAGGGTGCAACTGCTTATGACGAGGACGGTAAAAAATATGTTGATGTCGCATCGGGTATCGGTGTAAACAGCCTCGGCTGGTGCGAGGACGGCTGGGTAAAAGCCGTAAGCGAACAAGCAAACACAATTCAGCATATGTCAAACTACTTTTATTGCCCGCAGGCAAGTAATCTTGCCGAAAAACTCTGTACACTTACAGGCTTTTCAAAGGTATGCTTCGGAAACAGCGGTGCGGAGGCTAATGAATGTGCCATTAAAGTTGCGAGAAAATACAGCTTTGATAAGTACGGTGCTGACCGCAATGAGATTATTACACTCAACAATTCTTTCCACGGCAGAACAGTAACCACACTTTCGGCTACAGGACAAGATGTGTTCCACAACTACTTTTTCCCGTTTACACAGGGATTCGCATATGTAGACGCCAACGATATGAACGCTCTTGAAAATGCCGTAACAGACAAAACCTGCGCAGTTATGCTTGAGCTTATTCAGGGCGAGGGCGGTGTAAATATCCTTGATAAAGACTATGTTCAGAGCCTTGTTAAGTTCTGTAACGAAAAGGATATTCTTGTTATTGTTGACGAGGTACAGACAGGTGCAGGCAGAACAGGCAAGCTGTTCGCTTTCCAGAATTTTGAAGTAAAACCTGACATTTTCACAGTTGCAAAGGGCATTGGCGGCGGACTTCCGATCGGCTTATGCGTTTGCGGCGAAAAACTAAAAGATGTAATGTCACCTTCGACTCACGGCACAACATTCGGTGCAAACCCTGTTGTTTGCGCAGGTGCAAACTATGTGCTTGATAAAATTTCAAAGCCGGAGTTTCTCTCCGAGGTTGAGTCAAAGGGTAAATATATAGAAGAAAAAGTCCTCAAAATGGACGGCGTAAAGGCTGTTCGCAGAATGGGACTTATGATTGGCATTGAGCTTAAAGACAGCGACGCACACGACATTGCGGCAAAATGCGTTGAAAACGGACTTATTATCATTACCGCAAAGTCACTTTTAAGAATGTTGCCGCCGCTTAACATTACAAAAAAAGAAATCGACCTTGCGCTTGATATTCTTGAAAAAACATTAAAGGAGAATTAAAATGAAGCATTTACTTAAACTTGAAGATTGGTCAACAGATGAAATCATCAATACACTTAACCTTGCTGACCAGCTTAAATATGAGCAGAAACACGGCATTGAGCACAAAATTCTTGCCGGCAAAACACTTGGTATGATTTTTGAGAAGTCAAGCACAAGAACAAGAGTATCTTTTGAAGTAGGTATGACACAGCTCGGCGGTTATCCGCTCTTCCTTTCATCCAATGATTTACAGATCGGCAGAGGCGAGCCTGTACAGGATACCGCAAGAGTTCTTTCCCGTTTTCTTGACGGTATTATGATAAGAACATTTAAGCAGGAAGAAGTTGAGGCTCTTGCAGAGCACGGTTCTATTCCGATTATCAACGGTCTTACAGACTACTGCCACCCATGTCAGGTGCTCGCAGACCTTATGACAATTCGTGAGTTTAAGGGTAAACTTGAGGGACTTAAAATGTGCTTTATCGGTGACGGCAACAATATGATGAACTCTCTCATTGTCGGCGCACTCAGCACAGGTATGTCTTTCTCTGCAGCTTGCCCAAAGGGATATATGCCGCCTGAACACATTATTGAATTCGGTAAAAAGTACGGCAACGGCAAATTTGAAATTGTTGAAGACCCGATGGAGGCAGCGAAGAATGCCGATGTGGTTTACACAGATGTTTGGGCATCTATGGGACAGGAAGAAGAAAAGAAAATCCGTGAACAGGCATTTGCCGGCTATCAGGTAAACAAAGAGCTTATGTCTGTTACAAATCCGGAGTGTATGGTTCTTCACTGCTTACCTGCTCACCGTGGCGAAGAAATCACTGCCGATGTATTTGAAGAGCATGCCAATGAAATCTTTGAAGAGGCAGAAAACAGACTTCATGCGCAAAAAGCTGTTCTTGTTGAATGTATGTCAGACAAGAAAATTCGTGAATAATACCAAAAGCAAGCAAGATAAACAACTTTGTTTACTACAAAAAATAAAAAAGCTAAGATTCGACAGTAATTTAATGTAAAGTATTTACAAAAAAGAATTATTGTGGTAAAATATAGTTCAAAGTAGATAATTGGGCAAATTTTATATATATAATTTTGTTCAACGATTTGCTAAATACTTTAGAGAGGCGGTATAAATAATGAAAAAGTTATCTGCAATCCTTGCATCAGCAACAGTTATTGCTATGGCTAGCGTGCCGGCTTTTGCCGCTGGTATCAACAGCGCAGAACAGGCTGTACTTGACAAGCTTTCAGAAGTAAACACAAGCTACAACGGTGGTTTTATTACTAATGCTGATGAGATGCTCAACCAGGCTGAAAACTACTTCAACACTATTGACATGACAGACGCAGAATCTAAGGAGATTATTGCGGACATCAATGATGCTGTAGATTACCTTAAGTCACAGAGTGCTTCAACTGTTAAGGATCTTAACAAAGCTCAGAAGCAGGAGCTCTTCACTTATGGTCAGAAGGCTGCCAATGTTGTAGGCGTTACAGTTTCTTACGACAAGGCAACTAAGACTGTTTCTGCTACTGACAAGAACGGCAACGCAATTGTTAGCACAAAGGTTACAACTGACAGTAAGGGTAACACAACAACTACAAGCAATGCTATTGCTACAACAGGCGCTAATGTAAACACATTCGCTGTTGCTACAGTTGCAGGCGCAGCAGTTGCTCTTGCAGCAGGTGCTACAGTTGTTCTTTCTGTTAAAAAAAGAGAAAGAGCTTGATTGTAAATGTCTGATACGAAAAATACCAGACACAGGCATAAAAAAATTGGTGGGAAGGGTTTTTTAATTCTTCCCTCTATATTTTTTGTGGTAATTTATCTTTTAGGCTACCTTGTACTTATGCCGTCATCTTCTTTAATTTCGGCAGCAGGTCTTATGTTTTCGGACTCTGCAAGAGATTATTCCACAGAATATAACAATATATTTGTGCCGGTGTCAGAAAACGAAAATGAAACCGATTCAAATAAAAAACTGTCTATAAGTGAAATCCAATACCCAAAGACAGGCGAGCAATTCGGCGAACTTATCATAGAGGATTGCTCTATTGACAATAACCTTTTCTTCGGTGACGGAAATGTTGCACTGCGAAACGGTGTAGGCATATATAACGGCAGTTTTATACCGGGTTACGGAAAAACAATTCTTGTAGCCGGTCATAATAATACATACTTTAACGGACTGAAAAACGCAGAAGCAGGACAGAAAGTCACAATCAAAACAAGCTACGGCAACTATACATACGAGATTACCGAAACCGCAGTAAAAAAGGCTACCGATGCATCGGCATATGACCTTTCTGCCGACTACGAAAATCTTATTATGTACACTTGCTATCCGTTTGACGAGCTTGGTCTTACCGATAAAAGATTTTTTGTGTATGCAAAATATGTGTCCGGTCCTCAGATTGATAAAACATCAGGGGAGGACTAAGCGTTATGTCAACTGTTAAAAGAATAGTAAATATTTTGCTTTCGTTTATACTTGCCGTACTGCTTACAGTGCTTACCTTGGCAGGTACTTTGCAGTTTACACTGCTTAACGAAAACTTTATTCTCGACAATATGAACACTTGTAATTACATCACCGAAAAGAAAGATGAAATTACAAGCAGTCTTACCGACCTTGGTTATGCAAGCGGTCTTGAAGAAGATTTCTTTAGCGATTTACTAAACGAAGTTATGTTGCATGATGATGTTGAAAAATACCTCAGCGACTACTATTCGGGTGAGGGCAGTGTAATTGATAAAACCGCATTTAAGCAGACTTTTAACACTGCACTTGACAAGTATATTGAGAAAAAAGGTATTGACCCTAACAGCGTGTCAAGCGATAACAGGGAGTATCTTATTAAAGAGGCCGCAAAAATTTACAAGCAGTCGCTTGAATTGCCTTTCTTTGGCAAACTTGCAGGCAGATTTCAGAATTTAAAGACAATCGTTCCGTATGTAATGGCAGTTTGTCTTATTCTTTCAATATTAATTATTGTAATCTTTATACTCTCCACAAAGTGGAAACACAGAGCCGCAAGATATATCTGTTATGCAACTTCGGCAACATTTTTGTCAACCGCAGTTCTGCCGTTGATTATCTTGCTGTCAAAGAAGGTAGAAACCTTTAACATTGCCTCAAGGGCTACATATATGCTGTTTGTATCTTGTGCAAACAATATGCTTGTATGTATTCTTTCTTGCTCGGCATTTTTCCTTATAGTGTCGGCCGCAATGTTCTTGCTTTATAAAAAGCTTTATAAAAAAGCTCTAAAATAACACTTAAGGTTTTTATAGGTTGCCCGATTGTAACAATAGTTACGGTCGGTCAGCCTTTTTGTTTTTGGTTATAAACGATTGATAAATATGGTTTAACATAGCATTTTGTAAAAAATATAAAAGTTTGGTCAACCTTTTCAGA
>NZ_JBBNJY010000041.1:0-13866 GCF_040093295.1 Ruminococcoides bili | reverse complement strand
CCCACGACCTTTGAAAAGGTCGACCAAACTTTTATAATTACCTGTCGAAACAATTTGCTAAACCATAATTTACACAAACGATTAGTATTGAATTTTGATAAATAATCTAATTTATTATGAAAAAAACCGCTTGAGCTATAAAACTCAAGCGGTTAAATTTTTATGTTTAATTATTAAGCACGAAGTTCATCTTCGTTATCGCCTGCATAATAAACTTTTTTGATGTCAGCACCCAATGCTCTGAATTTTTCAATTACATCTTCATAGCCACGCTCAATGTACTGGATACTTGAAATTTCAGTAACACCGTTAATTTCAAGTGCAGCAATAATCATTGCTGCACCGGCTCTTAGATCGGTAGCTTTTACAGGAGCTGCTGTAAGCGGAGATCCACCCTCAATAATTGCAAGTCTGCCCTCAACAGAAATGTGTGCACCCATTCTAACAAGCTCACTTACATACTGATAACGGTTATCCCATACATTTTCATTTATAATGCTTGTACCCGGTACACTTACAAGAAGTGCGGCAAATTGTGGCTGACAGTCAGTAGGAAAACCGGGATGCGGCATAGTCTTAATATTGCAACGCTTTAAAGGATTCTTTGTAGCGTCAATTTTGATAGCCTCATCGTATTCGGTAATTACAACACCCATTTCACGGAGTTTAGCTGTAATTGATTCAAGGTGCTTTGGAGTAATGTTATTTACTGTAATGCAACCTCTTGTAGCAGCTGCCGCACACATATATGTGCCTGCCTCAATCTGATCCGGAATAATCGAATATGTTATGCCGTGGAGATATTTTACGCCACGAATTTTAATAACATCTGTACCTGCGCCTCTTACATCTGCGCCCATTGAATTAAGAAAGTTAGCGAGGTCAACAATATGCGGTTCTCTTGCGGCATTTTCAATGATAGTCATACCCTCGGCTTTAGATGCCGCAAGCATAATATTCATTGTAGCGCCTACAGATACTACATCAAGGTAAATATGCTCACCGTGAAGATTATCAGCATCTGCCTCGATAATTGCGCCGTCAACAAGCTGTGTTACTGCGCCCATAGCTTCAAAGCCTTTTAAATGCTGATCAATCGGACGAACACCAAAGTTACAACCACCCGGTAAAGCAACCTGAGCTTTACCGCATCTGCCAAGAAGAGCACCGAGAAGGTAATAAGATGCTCTCATACCTCTTACAAGTTCTGTTGTTGCAGAGTGAGTTGAAATATGTGTCGGGTCTATATAAAGTGATGATTTATTAATTCTTCTTACCTGTGCACCCATCTGCTGAAGAATTCTGCTGATAAGTGAAACATCGCTGATGTTAGGTATATTTTCAATCTGACAAGGCTCGTCACAAAGGATTACTGCCGGGATAATTGCCACTGCGGCGTTTTTTGCACCGCTGATATTTACTTCACCAAAAAGCGGCTTACCGCCGTTTACTACAAACTTTTCCAAACCGTTACACTCCAATTCCATATACTGTACATTCACAATAACGAATATGTGAGTTTACATAATCTAAATCTAAATAAAAGTGCGTGCCAAAAAACAGCAACATTGATTGCTGTAAAAATGAATATCTGCCAGATTACTCAACTGATAATAGTATATCCACAAATATATTACATTTTCTTAAAACACACATTTTGCAGCATTACAACAAGGTAACACTAACATTCCTATACAGAAAATGATACTACAAAATTGTAGTAAAGTCAACGTATATTTGGAATTGTAACATATTTTTATCTAAAATGTACTCAAATTAAATAAATGAAATCAAGTTTATTCTTATTATGACTAAGCAAGATTACATACTTGTAATTATTCTTATAAAAAATAATACTGCTGTCATAATTGCAATACGGAATTAAAATCTTGCAATATTTTTCAGGATATAATTGCATATATAATGTAGGAAATTCTGAAAAATATTTAAATATTTACCAAATAATTTTTTTAATTGTATTGACAATTACTTTTTTATGTGCTATACTCAAGTTAACATATGAACATATAAGCATATGAACAGATTAATAAACGGAGATAGGAATATGGCAGAACTAAATGAAAAGAAAGAAAAAGAAATTCCTGATTTGGAAGTGCTGTTTGATTTAGCGGATCTTTTTAAAGTATTCGGCGATTCGACAAGAATCAGAATAATGTTTGCAATTTCCGATAATGAGATGTCGGTGCTTAGTATTGCAGAGGCTTTAAATATGGAGCAAAGCACTATTTCTCATCAGTTGAGAGTATTAAGACAAAACAAACTTGTTAGGGTCAGAAGAGAGGGGAAGCAAATTTACTATACTCTTGATGACGACCATGTTAAAAAAATTATTGAAATGGGACTTGATCACGTTCTCGAGTAAGGAGGGTGTTTTTTATGAAATATAATTTTACACTTGAAAATCTTAACTGTGCGCATTGTGCGGGAAAGATAGAGAAGAAATTAGCCGAAACAGACGGTTATGAGAATGTAAATTTCAACTTTGCAAATAAAAAACTCGTACTTGAGTGTTCAGATGATGTAACGGCACAGGACATACAGGCGGTTTGTGACAGTATCGAAGACGGTGTAGAAGTTATTGATAATACAAAGAGAAAGAATTTAAAGCAGTACACCTTCACACTTGAAAATCTCAACTGTGCACACTGTGCAGGAAAGATAGAGAAGAAATTAGCCGAAACAGACGGCTATGAGAATGTTAATTTTAATTTTGCAAATAAAAAACTTGTGTTTGAGTCAGCAGAGGATGTAACGGCACAGGACATACAGGCAGTTTGTGACAGCATTGAAGACGGTGTAGAAGTTATTGATAACAATGTAAAAGAAAACACCGTAACTGCCGAAAAGGTAAATTCAGCCAAGAAAGATAAAAAGGTTGAAATAAAGAATGAACTTATTTCTATTATTACAGCGGCTGTGCTTGGTGTAGCGGCTTTCGGTCTTGAACTTACTGTATTTCCTGATGCTGAATTCGGTACTGTAGGTTGGTTTGTTCTACTCGGACTAAGCCTTGTTGCCACTGTTTTGTCAGGTTGGAGAACATTTATTAAAGGCGTAAAATCGGTGTTTAAATTAGAGATAGATGAAACTACATTGCTTACAATTGCTGTTATTGCGGCATTTGCGTTAGGCGAGTTTGTAGAGGCGGCTATGGTTACTATTCTCTTTGCAGTCGGCGAAATTGTAGAAGAGAAAGCAGTATCTGCATCGAGAAGTGATATTGCAAAACTTGCGCAGATTCGTCCCGATAATGCAACCGTACTTATAAACGGCAAGGAAGTTGTAAAAGCCGCCGAGGATGTTAAAATAGGCAGTACAATTGTAGTTAAACCACACGAAAGAGTACCGCTTGATGGTGTTATTACTAAAGGAAATACTACTCTTGATACTTCGGCGCTTACAGGTGAGAGTGTTCCTGTCGATGCAGAGGCAGGCAGTGAAGTTATGAGCGGTATGATTAACGGCAATTCTCTTATAGAAATAAAAACTACTAAGGAATTTGGCGACAGTACAGCGGCAAGAATTATTAAACTTGTTGAAGATGCAGCCGCTACAAAGGGACAGAGTGAAAAGCTTATCAGCCGTTTTGCAGCTGTTTACACACCGATTATTATACTTATTTCTATTGTAGTTGCTATTGTTCCTCCGCTTGTGGGGCTTGGCAGTTTCAGCACATGGATTTATCGTGCTTTGGTTTGTCTTGTTGCATCTTGCCCTTGTGCAATCGTAATTTCGGTTCCGCTTTCTTATTATTCGGGCCTTGGCGCATCATCAAAAATCAGCGTTCTTATTAAGGGCGGCAAGTATATCGAAGCTCTTGCAAAGGCTGACGCATTTGTATTTGACAAGACAGGTACACTTACAACAGGTGAGCTTTCTGTAAACAAAGTTTTTGCTTACGGCAATCATACTTCATCTGAAATTATTGCACTTGCAGCCGCTTGTGAACGATATTCTTCACATCCGATTGCTATGGCAATAAAAAATAAGGCAGAAAAGGAAAACTTACCTGAACTTTCAGGTTACAGCGAAAAGGCGGGACAGGGAGTTACAGCTGTATATAACGGCAAAGCTCTTGTATGCGGCGGCACAAAGGTTTTAAGCGATAAACAAAAGGTAAATGCAGAAAAAACCGCATCTGTATATGTAATCTACGATGGTGAATTAATCGGTGCAATCTCTGTTAGCGATACATTAAGACCGGAGGCAAAGAGTGTAATTGCAGAGTTAAGAAAACTCGGTGTTAAAGACAGTGTAATGCTTACGGGTGATAAAAAAGAAAATGCAATGGATATTGCAAATGAACTTAAACTTGATTCTTATTCGGCAGAGCTTATGCCGTCAGATAAACTTGAAAAACTTATAGATATAAAGAAAACTCATAAGTCTGTATGCTTTATCGGTGACGGTATCAATGATGCCCCTGTTCTTACTGCGAGCGATTGCGGTTTTGCAATGGGATTCGGCAGTGAGGCTGCTATTGAGGCGGCAGATGCTGTGCTTGCGGCAGGTAATTTAAAACAGTTACCGTTGTCTGTCAGAATAGCAAAGAAAGTTGTTGCTACTGTAAAGACAAACATTACATTTGCACTTGGTGTAAAGACAATTGTAATTATCCTTGCAATACTCGGTATCGCTCCGATGTGGTTGTCTGTAATAGCAGATACAGGCGTAAGCGTACTTTGCGTACTTTATGCTGCAAGACTTCTTCATACAGTTGATAAAAAGTAATTTATAAATAGATAGATTTCCTCTCATAAAAACTACCGCATTCCGATT
The DNA here is from genome assembly GCF_040093295.1 of Ruminococcoides bili. Classification (NCBI taxonomy): domain Bacteria; kingdom Bacillati; phylum Bacillota; class Clostridia; order Eubacteriales; family Oscillospiraceae; genus Ruminococcoides; species Ruminococcoides bili. The sequence continues at coordinate 9,066 of NZ_JBBNJY010000041.1, read as the reverse complement.
GGAGTGCGGTAGTTAATTGTTGCTTTTTTATTAAATTAATTGGAGTGAATTATTATTTTGCTTAACTCGTGCACTAAACCATAAATTACCCCAACTATTGACATTGAACCTTTTAACTTTGTGATAAACTAAGTTAAGCATAATTAAAAGGCTGTTCCGCAAGATAGGGAACAGCCTTTATTTAATTATAAGATTTTATCTCGGTTATTCATTTTGTAACATAAGGTCATAAGACTGTCACTTAGGTGTACATTTTCAACAAGGGTGTCGCTGTACTTTCTTGCAATGTCATAGTGACTGAAATTCCAATAGTTCTTTATGCCGTAGCCATAAAGTTTGTCAAGTACATTTTCTACACATACTCTCGGAATACACAAAAACGCTGTATTGATTTTGTTGTTTTGACAGAACTCGTCAAGCAGACTGTCGTGCATTATTGTAAGATTATTCAGCTTTTTGCCAACTTTTTCTTCGTTACAGTCAAAACAGGCGATAAGTTCAAAGCCGAGCTTTTCAAAGTTCATATGCTTGGCAACCGCTTTACCGAGGTTGCCGGCACCGATAAGTATAGCTTTATAATTATTGTTAAGACCAAGAATATTTTGTATTTCTTCCTTAAGCTGAGAAACACTGTAACCGTAGCCCTGTTGACCGAATCCACCAAAGCAGTTAAGATCCTGTCTTACCTGAGAAGCGGTTACATTCATAATTTCAGCCAGTTTTGTAGATGAAATTTTATCAATGTTTTGTTCGTTAAGCTCAGACAAGAAACGATAATATCTGGGCAGTCTTCTGATTACAGACATTGAAATGTTGTCATTTCTGGACATTGTACTTTAACCTTACTCCTTTAACCGAATTGTGTTTGCTTATGCAAGTGAAGCGGCAAGATGCTCGTTTATTGCAAGCAAGAAATCTTCTGAATTAACCTTTTTCTTGTTTTCAAGAGTTGAAATAGCATAAAGGTCGCCTGTCATAATGCCGTCTTCAATAGTGTCGATAGTAGCTTTCTCAAGCTTGTCCGCAAAGTTCATAAGTTCAGGAAGATTATCAAGCTCGCCACGCTTTCTGAGAGCGCCTGTCCAAGCAAAGAGAGTTGCAACAGAGTTTGTGGAAGTTTCCTCGCCCTTAAGATACTTATAATAATGGCGCTGAACTGTACCGTGTGCAGCTTCATACTCATAAACACCGTCAGGTGAAACAAGTACGCTTGTCATCATAGCAAGTGAGCCGAAAGCAGTAGCAATCATATCGCTCATTACATCGCCGTCATAGTTTTTGCAAGCCCACATATAGCCACCCTCACTTCTGATAACTCTTGCTACAGCGTCATCAATAAGTGTGTAGAAATATGTAATGCCTGCCTGCTCAAATTTCTCTTTGTATTCATTCTCAAAGATTTCAGCAAAAAGATCCTTAAATCTGTGGTCGTACTTCTTGCTGATTGTATCTTTTGTAGCAAACCATACATCAAGTTTCTGGTCGAGTGCATAGTTAAAACATGAACGGGCAAATGAAGAAATACTCTTGTCAAGGTTGTGCATACCCTGAATGATACCGTCTGTCTTGAAATCAAAGATTGTACTTCTTTCTTCTGTACCGTCAGGCTTGGTAACGCAAAGTTCAGCCTTGCTGCCCGCCTTAACAACCATTTCTGTATTTTTGTAAACATCACCGTAAGCGTGGCGGGCAATACAGATTGGCTTTTTCCATGTAGGAATGTATGGAGTGATACCCTTTGCAAGGATAGGACTTCTGAATACTGTACCGTCAAGGATAGCACGGATTGTGCCATTTGGTGATTTCCACATCTGCTTGAGGTTGTACTCGTCCATTCTTGCAGCGTTTGGTGTGATTGTAGCACACTTTACGGCAACGCCGTATTTCTTTGTAGCCTCTGCACTGTCAACAGTAACCTGGTCATCTGTTTTGTTTCTGTTTTCAAGACCGAGGTCATAATACTCGCTCTTTAAATCAATGTATGGGTAAATAAGAATGTCTTTGATTTTCTGCCAAAGAACTCTTGTCATTTCGTCGCCATCCATCTCAACGATGGGGGTGGTCATTTTAATTTTATCCATTAGCTGTTCTCCTTTGTATAGTCAAGCAAACCGCCTGCAAGAATGATTGCTCTTGTTCTGTCTGAAAGCTCACAGTCGGCAATAACGGTTTCGCCTGTTGTTTTGTTTACAACCGTTACGGCAGAGCCGTCTGCAATTTCTTTCTTAACATTCGGAAGCTCAAGCATATCACCAAGTTTAATTTTATCGTAATCTGCAGGATTTTGGAAAGTAAGTGGAAGAATACCTGCGTTAATGAGGTTACTCTTATGAATTCTTGCAAAACTCTTTACAAGAACTGCCTTAACGCCGAGGAAGAGCGGAGCGAGTGCTGCGTGCTCTCTTGATGAACCCTGACCGTAGTTTTCGCCGCCTACGATAATGCTCTTGCCGAGAGTTTTTGCTCTTTCAGGAAATTCCTTATCACATACTGTAAAGCAGTGCTGTGAAATAGCCGGAATATTTGAACGGAGCGGAAGAATCTTTGCACCGGCAGGCATAATGTGATCGGTTGTAATGTTGTCGCCAACCTTAAGTGAGCAAGATGCCTCTATAGAATCTGTAAGAGGGCTTGTCTTAGGATATTCCTTAATGTTTGGTCCTCTTAAGATTTCAACATTGTCCATTTCCTCAACAGGAGCAGGAGCAATAACCATATTATCATTAATGAGGAACTTCTCGGGAAGTTCAATTTCTGCGGCAGGACCAAGTTTTCTTGGGTCTGTAAATACACCTGCAAGTGCCGAAACAGCAGCTGTTTCAGGAGATACGAGGTAAATCTGACCGTCAGCTGTACCGCTTCTGCCCTCAAAGTTACGGTTGAAAGTACGGAGTGAAATACCCTTGCTGTTAGGTGACTGTCCCATACCGATACATGGACCGCAGGCACTTTCAAGAATTCTTGCGCCGGCAGCAATCATATCGGCAAGTGCGCCGTTCATAGCAAGCATATTGAATACCTGCTTACTGCCCGGAGCAATAGCAAGTGAAACGCCGTCTGCAACTGTTTTGCCCTTTAAGATATGGGCAACTCTCATAAGGTCAAGATAACTTGAGTTTGTGCAAGAACCGATACATACCTGGTCAATCTTCTGACCCTCAAGCTCGCTGATCGGTTTAACATTATCAGGTGAATGTGGGCAAGCGGCGAGCGGTTCAAGCTCCGAAAGGTTAATTTCAATAACCTCATCGTAAACTGCGTCTGCGTCTGCGCTTAACTCTGTGTAATCTTCTTCTCTGCCTTGAGCTTTAAGGAATTCTCTTGTGATTTCATCAGAAGGGAATACGGATGTTGTAGCGCCGAGCTCAGCACCCATATTTGTAATTGTAGCACGCTCCGGAACTGTAAGTGTTTTGACACCTTCGCCGCCGTACTCAACAATTTTGCCGACGCCGCCCTTAACGCTCATAACTCTTAATACTGCAAGAATAATATCCTTTGCAGAAACCCATGGGCTGAGTTTACCCGTAAGATTAACTCTTACCATCTTAGGCATTGTGATGTAATATGCACCGCCGCCCATAGCAACAGCAACATCAAGACCGCCTGCACCGATAGCAAGCATTCCGATACCGCCGCCTGTAGGTGTGTGGCTGTCGGAACCGATTAATGTTTTGCCCGGCTTACCGAATCTTTCAAGGTGTACCTGGTGGCAAATACCGTTGCCCGGTCTTGAAAAATAAATGCCGTGCTTTTTACATACAGACTGAATAAATCTGTGGTCGTCGGCATTTTCAAAACCTGTCTGCAATGTATTGTGGTCTATATATGCAACGCTCTTTTCGGTTTTGACTCTCGGAATACCCATAGCCTCGTATTCTATGTAAGCCATTGTGCCTGTTGCGTCCTGTGTAAGAGTCTGGTCAATGCGTAAGCCGATGTCGTTGCCGACAACCATTTCGCCGCATACCAAATGCTCTTTAATAATTTTCTGTGCAATTGTGTAGCCCATTTGATTACCTCCGCAAAAAGTATTTTGTGGTATTTGCATTATTAAAAGCAATAACCCGTGTACATTAATTGCCCATTATAAGGCAATTATTAGTATCTATTATATAACATTTTTCTTCTTATGTAAAGTAAAAATGGATGTAAATACGAAAATTTGCGATTTTGGCACTATCTGTTGTTTATTTTTAAAAATAAATTGAATTTTCAACATTTAGGTGATATAATAAAAAAGTATGTGTAGGATATTTGAACTTAGATTTTTATAGGGGGATAATTTTATGGAAACAAGAGAAAATTTGAGAAATATAGCTATTATCGCTCATGTTGACCACGGTAAAACAACTCTCGTAGACCAGCTCTTAAAACAGAGCGGTGTTTTCAGAGCAAATGAGAATGTGGCTGAAAGAGTAATGGATTCTAACGACCTTGAAAGAGAGAGAGGCATTACAATCCTTTCTAAAAACACCGCTGTAATGTACAACGGCATTAAGATTAATATTGTTGACACCCCCGGTCATGCCGACTTTGGCGGTGAGGTTGAGCGTATACTTATGATGGTAGACGGCGTTGTACTTCTTGTAGACGCTTTCGAGGGTTGTATGCCGCAGACAAGATTCGTTCTTAAAAAGGCTTTGGGCCTTGGCAAAAAGCCTTTGGTTGTAGTCAATAAAATTGACCGTCCGGGTGCAAGACCCGAAGAAGTTGTTGACGAAGTTCTCGACCTATTTATCGAGCTTGGCGCTGACGAGGATCAGCTTGAATTCCCTGTAGTATATGCATCGGGCCGTGACGGCTATGCAAGCCTTGATCCGCATCAGCCCGGTACAGATATGAAACCTCTTTTTGAGGCTATTATAAATGAAATTCCTGCTCCGCAGGGAGATGCAGAGGGCGGACTTCAGATTCTTATTTCAAATATAGATTCAGATCCGTTTGTGGGCAGAATTGGTGTAGGCAGAGTTGAGAGAGGCACTGTAAAAACAGGTCAGAGCGTTGCAATCTGTCATACAGACGGCAATGTAACAAAGAACGCAAGAATCGGTAAGATTTATCAGTATGAGGGACTTAAGAGAGTTGAGAGCGAAACTGCTGAAATGGGTGATCTTATCTGTGTAAGCGGTATTCAGGATATTAATATCGGTGAAACAATTTGCGACCCTGAAAATATTGAACAGCTCCCGTTTGTTAAGATTGACGAACCGACCGTATCAATGAACTTTATTGTAAATAACTCTCCGTTTGCCGGCAGAGAGGGTAAGTATGTTACATCAAGAAATCTTCGTGACAGACTTTTCAAGGAAATTGAAACCAATGTTGCGTTAAGAGTAGAAGAAACAGACAGTGCGGATACATTTAAAGTATCGGGCAGAGGCGAGCTTCATCTTTCAATTCTTATTGAAACAATGCGCCGCCAGAATTATGAGTTCCAGGTATCTCGTCCACAGGTTATCACAAAGATGATTGACGGTAAGTTGAACGAGCCTATGGAAATGCTCATTATTGAAGTACCTGACGCTTATGTAGGTGCAGTTATGGAAAAACTCGGTTCAAGAAAAGCTGAACTTATTAATATGGGCACCCGTGAGGGCGGTTCTACTCACATTGAGTTCCGTATTCCGTCAAGAGGTCTTATGGGTTACCGTCCCGAATTCCTTACAGATACAAACGGTAACGGTATTATGAACCATGTGTTTGACGGATATGAGCCGTACAAGGGTGAAATCGTAACCCGTCATCAGGGTTCGCTTATCGCTTTTGAAACAGGCGAAACAGTAACTTACGGTTTGTATGCGGCACAGGAGAGAGGCAGACTCTTTGTCGGCCCGGGTGTTCCTGTATATGAGGGTATGATTGTAGGCGCAAGCCCTAAGTCAGAAGATATTACTGTTAATGTATGTAAGAAAAAGCATATCACAAATACCCGTGCTTCAGGTTCTGATGATGCACTTAAACTTACACCGCCGTCAATTCTATCGCTTGAGCAGTGTCTTGAGTTTATTGCAGATGATGAGCTTGTAGAGGTTACTCCCGAAAATATCCGTATGCGTAAGCGTATTCTTTCTAAGGAACAGAGAATGAAACAGGCATTCCATAAAAAATAATGAGTTTTGTAGTATTAGACCTTGAATGGAACGGCTCATACAGCAGTAAAGAACACAGATTTGTAAATGAGATAATTGAGTTCGGGGCAGTTAAAACTGACGAAAATCTGAATATTATTGACAGATTTGAAATGCTTATTTCTCCGCAGATAGGCAAAAAACTTTGTTCAAAGGTTAAAAAGCTAACCAAAATCACCAACGAAGAATTAAGAGAAAACGGCTGTACATTTATGCACGCTGTTTCTGAATTTAAAAAATTCTGCGGCGATTGCGTTTTGGTGACATGGGGTACAAGCGACATTCTTGCATTGATTGAGAATTATATGTACTATGCTCACAGGCCCGAGCTGCCTTTTCTCACAAGCTATTGCAATGTGCAGGATTATTGTGAAAAATGTCTTTCCGTAAATGATAAATCTTCTCAACTCGGATTATCCGTATGCGCAGATATGCTTGCAATTAACTTTGATGTTGAAGAACAGCACCGTGCATATGCCGACGCAGAGCTTACATTAAAGTGTATGAAACATTTTGTCGAGGATTATCCGATAGACGATTTTATCAAAGATGCAACGGCTCACGAATTTTATGACAGACTGCTGTATAAAAATCATTTTATTACAGATATTAATAATCCGGAGATTGATAAACGCAGTATGCGCTTTAATTGCGATGCTTGCGGAAGGCAGGCTGCAAGACAGGCAAATTGGAAAGTAAAAAACAAAAGTTTTGTTGCTCCCTTTTTGTGTAAAAAGTGCGGAAGAAAGTTTACGGGTAAAGTTTCCTTTAAAAAGAAATATGACGGAGTTACCGTCAGAAAGCGTATAGTCGAGTATGTTGAAAAGCCTGTTGACGAAAACAGCGAAAATAAGGCTTAGTATAATAATACCTTCTATACATATATCAGCATATAGAAAAACCAATGCCGAACGGTCAGACTAAGACTGTTCGGCATTTTTAAGAATAGAATGTGAATTTGGTTTCATTGTTATTTCAATTTATTTCATATTTATTTCAAAACGAGTTCATATAGTTTTCACTTGGCAAAATTATTATATATACATCGTAAGAGATACGAAAGACATAGCATTTAAGGAGGACTAAAAAATGCTTGATAATAAAAATCCAAATGAATTCAATGATATTTATTCAGGTAATGCTGAAAATACACCTGAAAGCAACACAGACATTCCGCAGAAGAATGCAGAGGCTTCATATGAATGGAATTCCGATAAAAGCGACAACAAGTCAGACAGCACAGAATACCATTATTCATATGTAAACGGCAATAATAAAGACGCTTCGCATAATCCTAACAGATATAACGAGCCTACTCAATATTCTTCACAGAATACAAGTTCGGGATACAGCAATAATTATCAAAATCCAAATACAAACGCTTATGATAATTACCAATCAAACGGTTACACTGCACAGAACCAACAGTCACAGAATGTATATAATTCTCAACCGTACGGTACTGCTCCCAATCATTCGGCAAACGCAAAACCGCCTAAGGCTAAAAAGCCTAAAAAACAGAGAAAACCAATATCAAGAGGCGGTATTGCAATAGCACTTGCAGTTACAATGGTGTTCTCTTGCGGACTTGGCTTTGGCGGCGGTTATTTTGCAAATAAGGTAAATACCAGTACAAGCGGCAGTTTAAATATTACCAAAACAAGCAACAGCGGCACAACCACAACTGCTTCAAGTACATCTAAGGCAAATTCAACCTCTGAAATTGTTAAAAAGACAGCCGACAGTGTTGTTGAAATTTCAACAGAAAGCGTTGTAACGGGTTCATTTGCTCAACAGTATGTTCAGCAGGGTGCGGGTTCAGGCGTTATTATTTCTCAAGACGGTTATATTCTTACAAATAACCATGTAATTAACGGAGCAAATTCTGTTAAGGTAAGACTTAGAGATTCCACAGAGTACGATGCAACAATCATAGGCAGTGATTCAGATAATGATATTGCTTTGTTAAAGGTGAATGCAACAGGACTTTCGCCTGCAACTTTCGGTGACAGCAACAGTCTTGCGGTAGGTGACTATGTAGTTGCTATCGGCAACCCACTCGGTGAACTTGGCGGTACAGTTACAGACGGTATCATCAGTGCACTTGCAAGAAAGGTTACTATTGAAGATACACAAATGACACTTTTGCAGACAAATGCACAGGTAAACCCGGGTAATTCCGGCGGCGGACTTTTTAATGCAAACGGTGAACTTGTCGGTATCGTAAACGCAAAGCAGAGTGCAACCGAAGTTGAGGGTATTGCTTTTGCTATTCCGATTAACAATGTACTTGATATTTTAAGTGACCTTAAAGAATACGGTTATGTAACAGGTAAGGTTGATCTTGGTATTGACTTTACAGATATTACTTCTGACGAAACAGCTTTCTATTACGGTGTAAATCAGACAGGTTGCTATGTTCTTTCTGTTGATTCCGGTTCAAATGCCGAAAAAGCAGGAGTTACAAGAGGTGACCTTGTAACAAAGGTAAACGATACAGATGTTTCTTCGTCATCGGACATTACTGCTGCACTTGAAAAAGCAGAAGTAGGCGATACAGTTACATTTACTGTAAGCCGCAGAGGAACAAGTAAGACAATTTCATTTGTACTTGAAGAATATATACCTGCGGTAAGCAATTCTCAAATCACTAACGGCTCACAAAAGAGCACTACTCCGACATCAGACAGCGAAAATTCAACCGGTGACGACTCTATTTGGTCACAGATGTTTGGATGGTAATGCTGCTGTTTATATATAAATAATTCATTCTAATCTCTCCATACACAACAGCCGATGCGTTTTGCACCGGCTGTTGTGCTGTTTAGCGGTTTTGCAAAAATAATAGGGCAGACAAAGCGTCAGCCCTATTATGGTTTAGTGTATTAAATTGCGGTAGCAAAAAGTATTTGTGGGCTTTGCCCACACAGATCGG
>NZ_JBBNJY010000040.1:0-13899 GCF_040093295.1 Ruminococcoides bili | reverse complement strand
GTTTGGTCAATCTTTTCAAAGATTGACCAAACTTTTATAATTGTTTTGCTAAGCGTTCTATAAAAACCTTATAAAATTAACGATAAAATAAAAGCTCCTCAAAAACGAGGAGCTTTTGATATGCATATAAAACTATAAATTAATCAAAGAACTTAGCGTGGATAGCCTTAACAGCCTTATCTGCGTCGTTTTCGTCAATAAGAACAGAAACCTTGATTTCGCTTGTGCTGATCATCTGGATGTTTACCTGTGCATCGTAAAGAGCCTCAAACATCTTTGTAGCAACGCCTGCGTGGCTTTCCATACCTGCGCCGACAATTGAAATCTTAGCTACGCTCTCGTCAACGAGGATTTCTGTACCGTCAAAGTTCTCAATGTAATCTTTGAGAGCCTCGGCAGCTTCGGCACCTCTTGACTTAGGAACTGTAAAGCTGATGTCTTTCTTGCCGTCGTGACCGATTGACTGAAGAATAATATCTACATTGATATCCTTAGCAGAAAGTTTTGAGAAGATTTTAAAAGCAAGACCAGGCTCATTAGGAATACCTGTTACAGAAATTCTTGCAACATCTGTATCTTTAGCAACGCCGCTGATTAACATTTTTTCCATTTTTGTTTTCTCCTTTACTATTGTACCCGATGCTCTTGTCATACTTGAGAGGACTTCAAGCTCGATGTTATATTTTTTAGCCATTTCAACTGAACGGTTGTTGAGTACCTGTGCGCCGAGTGTAGCAAGCTCAAGCATTTCGTCATAAGAAATTTCTTTGAGCTTTCTTGCGTTTTCAACTTTTCTTGGGTCGGCTGTATAAACGCCTTCTACATCTGTGTAAATCTGACAAAGGTCAGCGTGCATTGCAGCTGCAATAGCTACTGCGCTTGTATCGGAACCGCCTCTGCCGAGAGTTGTAATATCGTCTGTTTTAGCAAGGCCCTGGAAACCGGCAACAACAACAATTCTCTTTTTGTCAAGTTCATGACGGATACGGCTTGGGTCAACCTTTTTGATTCTTGCGCTTGTGTGAATGTTGGTTGTTTCAAAACCTGCCTGCCAACCAAGAAGTGATACAGCAGGGTAACCAAGCTTTTCGATAGCCATTGCAAGAAGTGAAATAGAAATCTGTTCACCTGCTGCAAGAAGCATATCTTTTTCTCTCTTTGAACCATTTGGATTAATTTCTTCGGCTTTTGCGATAAGATCGTCTGTGGTGTCGCCCTGTGCAGAAACAACAACTACAACATCGTTGCCCTTAGCGTATGTTTCTGTTACGATTTTAGCCACATTCATTACACGCTCAGCATTTGCTACGGAGCTACCGCCGAATTTCTGAACTATCAAACTCATGTCCTTTTACTCCTCTTTCAATTATAAATCACCTATGCGGATTTTTGAAATAACCTTTGCACCTCTGCTTTCGAGTGCTGCGATTTTTTCAATAATTTCACCATAGGGTAATTGCGCTGTTACAAAGGCAATCTCGCCCTCTGGGCTGTCAGCCTTTTCAATTTTATCTATACAGCCGAATACTTCCTGAGCAAGCTCGAATGTTGTGTTTGCTCTGATGTACATTGCTGTTACCGACTCCTCATAAGGAAGAATATTGTCGCCGTTGCCGTCTGCCCAGAACAAGAACTTTCTTGTCTTTAAGTGTTTGCAGCAGTCAACTACATCGGCTACAACTGCGCTTGCTGTTGGGAGCTTACCTGCGCCCTTGCCGTAGAATACTACATCGCCTGTGCAGTCGCCTCTTACCATAATGCCGTTGAACTCATAGTCAATATTAGCAAGCTGGCTTTTGTTTGGTACAAACATAGGAGCAACGATTATATCAATCTTGCCGTCGTCGAGGCGCTTAACTCTGCCGATAAGTTTAATAACGCAGTTGTAAGCCTCTGCATATTTTACATCTTCAAGAGTAATCTCGGTGATGCCCTCTGTATGTACAAAGTTCGGATAAACATGCTTACCGAAAGCAAGGGAAGCAAGAATACAGATTTTACGGCAAGCGTCGTGACCTTCAATATCTGCGGCAGGGTTTCTTTCGGCAAAGCCGAGATCCTGTGCAAGTTTGAGGGCAGCGTCAAACTGCATACCGTCTTCAATCATCTTTGTGAGGATGAAGTTTGTTGTGCCGTTTAAAATACCTGCAATTTCATCAACAATATTTGCTACAAGGCACTGACTGATTGGGCGAATAATCGGAATACCGCCGCCAACCGATGCCTCAAATAAGAAGTTTACATTTTCGTCTTTTGCAATCTGTAAAAGCTCTGCACCGTGAGCCGCAACTAACTCTTTATTTGATGTTACTACGCTCTTGCCGGACTTAAGGCACTTCTTTACAAAGTCATATGCAGGGTTAAGACCGCCCATAACCTCAACAACAACTCTTACTTCTCTGTCGTTTAAGATGTCGTTAAAGTCCTTTGTAAATCTGTCGGCCAAAGGGCTGTCGGGAAATTCACGCAGGTCAAGAATGTGCTTTACATAAATTTCTTCTCCGATGCTTGCAAAAAGCTTCTGTTTGTGTGTTGTAAGAATTTCGGCTACGCCTGAGCCTACAACGCCGTGGCCCATTATTGCTACTGAAATCATATTCTAAATCCTTTCCTTTCAGTTTGGAATTTATAACTTCCTTATGTATTTAATGAAGAACTGCCTGTAAGCAGACAGTTCTTCAAGATAAACTGACTTAAGCTCCCGGAGCAGATACATTTCCTCCGCTTTCTTCAGGCTTAGGTTCTTCGCCGCCCTGGCTTTCGGCAGATGAGGTATCTCCGCCGCTTTCTTCAGGCTTAGGCTCTTCACCGCCTTGGCTTTCGGCAGAAGAAGTATCTCCGTCGCCACCGCCTGAGTGATTTTCGTCACCGGAATAAGAACTGTCTGAATAATTAGATGATGAATCGTAATTATAATCATCGTAATCATCGGAATCGCTTGAGTCGTAGTAACCGTCCCAACCGCCGTTTGAAGGCATATTGTCTTCTGTGTAATAACCGACATATTTGCCCGAAACATTTTCGGTTGACACAATAAGACCTGAATAAGGGCTGTACTGTGCTTCAATAAGGTTAGACGGGAATTTGAAGTCCTTGTGCTCCATACCGCTTAAGTACGAGCTCATAACCTTGTTGAATGTGCTGGTTGCCACTGTTGTATTTGAAATTGTGTGTGGGTTGTCAAAACCTGTCCAAATTGCAAGAGTTGCATAAGGTGACATACCGCAGAACCATGAGTCCTTGTCGGCATCGGTTGTACCTGTCTTACCGATAATATCCCAACCGCTGATTCTTGCCGAACCTGCGTTTGTATTGACTGAATTGGTTACATTGTAGTGGAGAAGTCTGTTCATAATAGCGGCTGTTGTCGGAGAGTAAGCCTGCTTTGGAACAGCGTTTCTGTTGTCGATAATAATATTGTCTTCGGAGTCTGTGATGTAGTAGTAGGTATATGGGTTGTAGTAAAGACCGCCGTTGCCCATATAGCTGTAAGCTGATGCCATTTCACGGACTGTAACACCGCCTGTAAGACCGCCGATTGAAAGACCGCCCGAGTTGTAAGCGTCCTCTTCGCTAAGGTGTGAAAAGCCCATTTTTGTAACTACCTGTTCGTAAGCCACGCTTGGACCGCCAATCATTTTCATAGCCTGTGCGGCTGTACCGTTTGAAGAAATTTCGATAGCGTCAGGTAAAAGCATTGTGCCCTTGTAACCTGCGTACCAGTTCTTAGGACCCGATACAAGTTCGCCGTATTCGTTGGTTTCGTACTTTTCAAGAGGTGCGTCCTCAATTTGAGATGAGAAGTAAAGCATCTTGTTGTCGATTGCATAAGGATAAACTACAACAGGCTTGATAGAAGAACCCGGCTGGAGAGATGACATTGTCGCTCTGTCCCAGCTTAAAGCCTCTGTCTTTTTGTTTGAGCTGCCTACGGTAGCGATTACTCTGCCGTCAAACCCCATAAGCGTCATAGCTATCTGTAATTCGGGGTCGTTGCTTTTGTCAATGTTTTGAGCTGCATTTTCCATCATTTCCTGTGCTCTTATATCCATAGCGCAGTAGATTTTAAGACCCTCTGTGTAAAGCTTATCGGACGCAGCGTCCTCACTGATGTTGTAGTATTGTGCAAGGTCTTTCTGAGCGTCATAGAAAAGCTCGTCAATGTACCAGTTCTGAATGTAACCGTCGTCGTTGTCGTCTTCATCGTCACGATCGCTTGTGTAGCCTACAAAAGTCATATTTGCAGACTCTTTCATAGCGGCATCGTATTCGTCCTCGGTGATTTTGCCCTGGTCATACATTTCGTTTATGATGATTTCTCGTCTGATTTTATTGTTTTCCGGATAAGAAAGAGGATTCCATTTTGACGGGTTTTGAGTAATGCCTGCGATAGCCGCACATTCTGCGATAGAGCAGTTTTCAATGCTCTTGTCAAAATAAAGCTGTGCTGCCGACTCAACGCCCTGACAGTTGTTGCCGAAGTTTACAACATTGAGGTAAGCCTCAAGAATTTCGTCCTTTGTATATTCGTTCTCAAGCTTGAGCGCTTTGCAGATTTCACGCATTTTTCTTGTGAGAGAAACTTCGTTGTCGTCTGTTATATTTTTGATAAGCTGTTGAGTAATTGTAGAACCGCCGTAAGAATCTGTGCCCGAGGCAAGACTTACTACGGCAGAGAGGGTTCTTGTCCAGTCAACTCCGTGGTGGTCGAAGAAACGCTTGTCCTCAATGGCAACAACGGCGTCTTTCATAGCCTGCGGAATCTTTTGGTTGTCAACCCAAATTCTGTTTTCTGTGCTGTAAAGAGTTTGATACTGTTCAAACTTGCCGTCTGAATTTTGTACCATAATAAAACTTGTCTGATTAAGCGATTTTGCTCTGAGGTCAATGCCTGTCGGTTCGGACGCAAGGCTCGCAATGTAAATTCCGAGCGAAATAGTTGCGATAAGACCCGCAACAACGCATACCGAGAAAATTGTAAAAATAAATTTACCGAGTGCCTTGAAAAATCTTTTTATCGGATTTACCTTGCGAACGGCAGGGTTAATCTCCGGCTGAATATCTTTATATTGACTGATGTCTGTTTCACGCTTGTTACGCATAATTTCTCCTTCTTTGACAAAAACAAAGTTAATCTCTTAAATTTTATCCAAAAACAAAAAATATCAGTTAATGATTATTATACCACTTGAGAATAAAAAAATAAATATAAAAAGCCAAATTTTTCTTAAAAAATAAGCCTTTTACAAAGGAAAATTTTATATAATATAATGTAATATATGTATAATAATACAAATAAGCGGAAATATATAGTTAAAACAGTAAAAAATAAAGCTGAATTTATTGCCGGGAAAGTATTGAATTTAGCAAATTACAGGGAGTTTTTGATGTGAAAAAGCTTATTTGCGCAACAGGAATCATATTAATAGCTTGTGCGGTAACGGGAAATTTATTTACCGCAGGTACAGATGCGTCGGCTCAAACCGTACAGCAGAGCAATACCGAGGATAAGTGTGAGGAAGATGTTTTTATCCTGAAAATAGAGGACGGCTATCTGAATGTTTATTATAAAGAAAGCGGTAATATTTACCTGAAAACGGGAACTATGTCCTCAAATTTGCCGAAAAGCGATGTAATGCAACTTGAAAAAGGTGTTGAAATTACAGGGAAGGAAGCGCTTAGAAGAGCAGTGGAGGACTATTGCAGTTAAAGATTTTTAAAAGTTATTAATAAACTATGTGGATTGCCAATAAAAATAGAAAAGATTAAAATTGCTTGTTGATGTAAACTACACTATTTTGCATTATGTGTATTGACAATTTATGTAATTTGCGGTAGTATTTAAACAATAGTGTAAAACTGCAATTATGAACAAATGTTGTTTTGCGTTATGCTCAAAAACACAAAGCAGACGCAGAAATACAAAAAAGGAGAATGTACATATGATTTCTACCGTTATTGATAAATCACTCGGTCTTGAATTTCCTATTTTTCAGGGCGGTATGGCTTGGGTAGCAGACGCTTATCTTGCAGCCGGTGTTTCAAACGCAGGCGGTCTCGGCCTTATTGCCGCAATGAATTCAAACGGAGAACAGCTCCGTGCCGAAATTAAAAAGTGTAAAGAACTTACAGACAAGCCTTTCGGTGTAAATATTATGCTTATGAGTCCGTTTGTCGAAGAGGCGGTTCAGGTTGTTATCGAAGAGGGCATAAAGGTTATTACAACAGGCGCAGGCAACCCCGGTAAGTATATGCAGAGG
Organism: Ruminococcoides bili; assembly: GCF_040093295.1. Taxonomy (NCBI): domain Bacteria; kingdom Bacillati; phylum Bacillota; class Clostridia; order Eubacteriales; family Oscillospiraceae; genus Ruminococcoides; species Ruminococcoides bili. Next base: position 7,639 of record NZ_JBBNJY010000040.1, on the reverse strand, counting down.
TGGCTTGATGCAGGTATTAAAGTTATCCCTGTAGTTCCGAGCGTTGCTCTTGCAAGAAAGATGGAAAAGTTAGGTGCATTCGCAGTTATTGCAGAGGGCGGTGAGTCAGGCGGCCATGTAGGTGACCTCACAACTATGGCACTCGTTCCTCAGGTTGTTGACGCTGTAAACATTCCTGTAATTGCAGCAGGCGGTATTGCAGACGGCAGACAGATTGCTGCGGCATTTATGCTCGGCGCTGTAGGTGTACAAGTAGGTACAAGATTTTTGGTTGCCACAGAATGTACAATCGCACAGGAGTACAAGGACAAAATCATAAAGGCAAAGGATATTGATACAGTTGTAACAGGTAAAAGACTCGGTCATCCTGTTCGTGCTATCCGTAATTCCTTTACCCGTGAATATACAAAGGCAGAATACAACTCATCGGAAGTAAGTGACGAAGAACTTGAAAAGATGGGTGTCGGCAGATTAAGACTTGCTGTAAGAGAGGGCGATGTTTCGCACGGTACGGTTCTTGCAGGTCAGGTTGCCGCAATGGTAAAAAAAGAACAGCCTGCAAGAGAAATCATTACAGAAATGTTTGCTCAGGCTGAAGAAGTATTGAATGGAGCTACAAAATGGGTAAAATAGCATTTGTTTTTTCAGGTCAGGGCGCACAGTACAGCGGAATGGGCAAGGAACTTTACAATTCCTCTGCCGCAGCCAAAAGCGTATATGATATGGCAGACGGTATCCGCAAAGGTACATCTGCACAGTGTTTTGAGGGTACAACAGAAGAACTCTGCAAAACAGTAAACACACAGCCTTGTGTATTTACGGCAGACCTTGCTGCTGCGAGATTCCTTGAAGAAAAGGGTGTTAAGGCTGACTGCGTTGCAGGCTTTTCACTCGGCGAAATTGCGGCTCTTGCTTTTTCGGGTATTCTTTCGGACGAAGAAGCTTTTAAACTCGTTTGCAAGAGAGGCGAGCTTATGGATAAGGCGGCGACCGAAAATCCGGGTGCGATGGCTGCCGTAATGAAAATTACTCCCGAAAAAGTTGAAGAAGTTTGCAAGGGCTTTGACAAGACATATCCTGTAAACTATAACTCGCCTGCACAGACAGTTGTTGCTACAACAAGCGAAAATGCAGAGGCTTTCTGCGAGGCTGTCAAAGCAGTGGGCGGCAGAGCAAAATTGCTTGCGGTAAGCGGTGCTTTCCATTCACCGTTTATGGCAGATGCGGCAAAGGGTCTTGCGGAGTATATGCAGGACATTGAGTTTGCACAGCCTAAAGTAACAATTTATTCAGACTATACAGCAAAGCCGTACGAGGGTGACTACAAGGAACTTGTAAGAGCACAGGTAGAAAATCCTGTAAGATGGCAGACAATTGTTGAAAATATGATTAAAGACGGTGTTGACACATTTATTGAAATCGGTGTCGGCAAGACTTTAACAGGACTTATCAAGAGAATTGACAACAGCGTTAAGGCTTTCAAGGTGGAAACACCCGCTGATTTTGAAGCACTTGACCTTTGATTTTGGAGGATATTATGAAATTTGAAAACAAGACAGCCGTTATTACAGGCGGTTCAAGAGGTATCGGTCTTGCAATAGCTAAAAAACTTGCAAGTCAGGGCGCAAACATTGCTATTCTTTATGTTGGCGATGAGAGCGAGGGCATTGCCGCAAAAGAGGCTCTTGCAGAGTACAACACAAAGGTTGAGCAGTATTTCTGCGATGTTTCCGATTTTAACGCATCAAAAGAGGTTGTTGACAAGGTAATCGAGGAATTCGGCGGAATTGATATTCTTGTAAATAACGCAGGTATCACCCGTGACAAGCTCGTTCTCAATATGGACGAAAAAGACTTTGACGCAGTAATCGGCGTAAACCTCAAGGGCACATTCAATATGATTAAGCACACCTACAAGCACTTTATGAAAAAACGCTACGGCAGAATTGTAAGCACATCTTCTGTTGTAGGTATTATGGGTAATGCGGGTCAGGCTAACTATTCGGCATCTAAGGCAGGCATTATCGGTATGACAAAGTCTGTTGCCAAAGAGCTTGCAGGCAGAGGTGTTACTGTTAATGCCGTTGCTCCGGGTTACATCGGCACAGATATGACAAACGCACTTTCAGACAAGGTAAAAGACGCTATGAAAGCACAGATTCCTGCAAAGCGTATCGGTACACCTGAAGATGTTGCGAATGTAGTTGCGTTCCTCTGCTCTGATGACGCCGCCTATGTAACAGGCGAAGTTATCAAAGTTGACGGCGGACTTGCAATGTAATCGGAGGTGCTTTAATGAGAAGAGTAGTAGTAACAGGTATGGGTGCAATCACCCCTGTAGGTAACGATATAGATACAATGTGGGCAAATATGCTCGCAGGTGTAAACGGTGTTGAAAAAATCACATCATTTGATACTTCTGACCTCAAGGTTCACCTTGCAGGTACTGTAAAGAACTTTGAGCCGGAAAAATATATTGAAAAAAGAGAGTTAAGAAAGCTCGATATTTACTGTCAGTACGCTATTGCGGCAGCACAGCAGGCTGTAGACGACAGCGGAATCCTCGGTAATATTAACGAGGAGCGTTTCGGTGTGTACATCGGCGCAGGTATCGGCGGACTTCACTCATTTGTAAACAATGTAACTGCACTCAACGAGGGCGGCCCGAGAAAGGTATCTCCTTTCTTTATTCCGATGATGATCGGTAACATTGCCACAGGTAATGTAGCTATCCGCTTTAAAGCAAAGGGTGTTTCACTTTCGGTTATGAGCGCTTGTGCAACAGGTACACACTCAATCGGTGAGGCTTTCCACGCAATTAAGGACGGTTATGCAGACGCAATCATTGCAGGCGGCACAGAGGCGGTTATCGCTCCTCTTACAATCGCAGGCTTCCAGAATATGAAGGCTCTTTCCACAAACGAAGATCCCGAAACAGCATCACGCCCGTTTGATAAAAACCGTGACGGTTTCGTAATGGGCGAGGGCGCAGGTATGCTCGTACTTGAAGAATATGAGCACGCAAAGGCAAGAGGCGCTAAGATTTATGCTGAATTTGCAGGTTACGGCAATACTTGTGACGCTCACCATGTTACAGCTCCCGACCCTGAGGGTGCAGGACTTGCAAGAGCAATCAAAATTGCTATGGCAGAGGCTGGTACAACAGATGACGATCAGCTTTATATCAATGCTCACGGTACTTCAACCCACTTAAACGACCTTACCGAAACAATGGCGTTCAAGTCGGCTCTCGGCGAAAAGGCTTACGATGCAAATATCAGCTCAACAAAGTCAATGACAGGTCATATGCTCGGCGCAACAGGCGCAATCGAAGCTATTGTTTCTGTTCTTACTCTCCGTGACGGTATGATTCCGCCAACAATTCACTTAAATGAGCAGGACGAAGAACTTGACCTTAACTACACACCGAACAAGGCAGTTAAGCGTGATGTAACAGTTGCCGCATCTACAAACCTCGGTTTTGGCGGTCATGACGCTTGCGTAGTATTTAAGAAAATCTGATTCGGAGGGCTGTATTTATGTATTCTAAAAACGATGTTAAAGAATTTATCGAAATGCTTGAAGGCTCATCGCTTTCGGTACTTGAAATAAAAAACGGTGACGGTTCGGCTATCCGTCTTGAAAAGGCAATTTCTGCCGCTCCTGCCGTTGTAATGCAGGCAAATGCTCCTGCATCGGTTAACGAATCGGCTCCTGTGGCTGCTCCTGCAGCACCTGCCGCTCCGTCGGCTCCTGTTGCCGAGGGCAAAACAATCAATTCTCCTATTGTCGGCGTATTTTATGCCGCTCCGTCACCTGACAGCAATCCTTATGTTTCTGTGGGACAGAAAATTTCAAAGGGTGACACAATCTGCATAGTTGAAGCTATGAAGTGTATGAATGAAATCCAGTCAGAGCTTGACGGCGAGGTTACAGAAGTTCTTGTTAAGGACGGCGACCTTGTTGAGTACGGTCAGCCTCTGTTCAGAGTTAAATAAGGAGTTACAATGAATCAGGAAGAAATCAAAAAGATATTACCGCATCGTGACAATATGCTGCTTGTTGAAGAGGCAGAAAAAATCGACGATGTTACCTCAAAGGGAAGATATACAATCAAGGGCGACGAGTTCTTTTTACAGGGACATTTTCCGGGCAATCCTGTTGTTCCGGGTGTTATTCTCTGCGAAATGATGGGACAGTCGGCTTGCTGCCTGCTTGCGGGCAAGGTTGAGGGATGCACACCTTTCTTTACAAAAATGAACAATGTAAAGTTTAAAAATCAGGTAAAACCCGGCGATACACTCGAAAGTGTATGTACTCTTACAAAGAGCAAGGGTGTGTTCTATTTTATTGATGCAAAAGGTTATGTTGACGGCAAGCTTTGCGTAAGTGCCGAGCTTTCTTTTGCTCTTATTCCAAATAATAAGTAACTTATTGCAAATTTTCTTTTGGAAGTGATAAAATGTTTTCAAAAATACTTATAGCCAACCGAGGAGAAATTGCAGTAAGAATTATTCGTGCTTGCCGAGAAATGGGTATCAGTACAGTTGCAATATATTCTGAGGCGGACAAAAACGCAATGCATGTTCAGCTTGCTGACGAAAGCTATTGTGTTGGCGGCAGCAGAGTTGCCGACAGCTATCTTAATATGCCTGCTATACTTACCGTTGCCATTGAAAGCGGCGCACAAGCCATTCACCCCGGCTATGGTTTGCTCTCGGAGAATGCAAAATTTGTTTCTCTTTGTGAGCAATGTAACATAAACTTTATCGGCCCTACATCAGAGATGATAAAATTACTCGGCGATAAGGACAATGCAAGAAAAACAATGCGTGCGGCAGGTGTTCCCGTAACACCCGGCTGCGATATTATAGAAGACCCCGTAAAAGCAAGGGAAGAAGCTGAAAAAATTGGTTTTCCGCTGCTTATAAAGGCTCGTTCGGGCGGCGGCGGAAAGGGTATCCGCAGAGTAGACTGCATTGAGCAGTTTGACGAGGCTTTTGCGGCGGCGTCTTCGGAGGCACAGTCTGCTTTTGGTGACGGCGCATGTTATATGGAAAAGTTCATTCACCCCGTAAAGCATATAGAGATGCAGCTTTTGAGCGACAAATACGGTAATACTATCTGTCTGGGTGAAAGAGAATGTTCGGTCCAGCGTAAAAATCAGAAGATGATTGAGGAAAGCCCAAGCCCTGCGCTTGATGACAGAACTCGTAAGGAAATGATGAAAGCGGCTGTAAAGGCTGCAAAGGCTGTAAATTATGTCAATGCAGGTACTGTTGAGTTTTTGCTCGATATGGACAATAACTTCTACTTTATGGAGATGAATACTCGTCTTCAGGTTGAGCATGGCGTTACAGAAATGGTAACGGGTCTTGACATTGTTCAGTGGCAGATAAGAATTGCGGCAGGCGGAAAGCTGACAAGAACACAGGACAGCATTTTTACACATGGAAATGTTATTGAGTGCCGTATAAATGCCGAAGATCCTGAGCATGGTTTCAGACCGAGCTGTGGCAGAATAAAGCGACTTCATATTCCGGGCGGTTCGTTTGTGCGCTTTGATACAGCTATATTTCAGGATTATTTTATTCCGCCTTACTATGATTCTATGATAGGCAAGCTCATTGTTCAGGCAAGAAGCCGTGAGCTTGCGATAAGAAAGATGAAAATGGCTCTTTCGGAGCTTACCATTGACGGAATTGACATCAACCGTGACTTGCTTGCCGAGATTTTGTCGGACGAGCAGTTTGTCAGCGGAGAATATACTACTGACTTTATGCTTGATTTTGAAAAAAAGCATAAGGACGGAAAGAAGTAATAGGCTATGGATTTATTTGCTTTTGTAAAACCGAAAAATGAGCTTGAAAGCAGACCCGAGGAGCAGACCAATGTACCGTTTGTTCCCGAGGAAATGTGGACAAAATGCCCTAAGTGCGGCACTATGCTCCTTACAACAGATATGGAAGAAAACTTCCGTGTCTGCACAAAATGCGGTCATCATTTCAGAATGAATGCAAAACAGCGTGTGGCACTTCTTGCCGATGACGGCAGTTTTTGCGAGCATGACGCCAATATGGCAAGCAAAAACATTCTCGATTTTCCAGGCTATGACCAAAAGCTTGAAAAAGCAAGAGCCACAGGTTCAAAAGAATCCGTAATGTGCGGTGAATGTAAAATCGGCGGTATTGACGCAGTGCTTTGCGCAATGGATTCCGATTTTATGATGGGCAGTATGGGTACGGTAACAGGTGAAAAAATCACCCGTGCTTTTGAATATGCTACCGAAAACGCACTTCCGGTTATAGTTTGCACTGTATCGGGCGGCGCTCGTATGCAGGAGGGTATTCTTTCCCTTATGCAGATGGCGAAAACTTCCGGTGCGGTTAAGCGCCACAGCGACAGCGGACTTTTATACATAACAGTTCTTACCGACCCTACAACAGGCGGTGTTACTGCGTCTTTTGCTATGGAGGGCGATATTATCCTTGCCGAGCCTGATACTCTTGTAGCTTTTGCAGGCCCGAGAGTAATTGAGCAGACTCTCCGTCAGAAACTCCCAAAGGATTTCCAGACATCGGAGTTTGTAATGCAGAAAGGTTTTGTTGACGCTGTTGTAAGCAGAAACAACCTGAAAGCTACACTTGTAAAATTGCTTAAGATGCACGGATACGGGGAGGTGTCGGAATAATGTCTGCTTATGATAAAGTTATGGCGGCGAGAGATGCCAATAAAATTACAACTGTTGATTACATAAATCATATGTTCGGCGACAGCTTTTTTGAACTGCACGGCGACAGGAGATATTCCGACGATAAGGCAGTTGTGGCAGGACTTGCTATGTTGCACGATATGCCTGTAACCGTAATCGGAATTGAAAAGGGCAGAAATACAAAAGAGCGTATGGAGCGCAATTTCGGACAGGCTCATCCGGAGGGCTACAGAAAAGCTCTAAGACTTATGAAACAGGCTGAAAAGTTCCACCGCCCTGTTCTTTGCTTTGTAGATACCAGCGGTGCTTACCCGGGAATCGGAGCGGAAGAAAGAGGTCAGGGACAGGCTATTGCCGAAAACCTTATGGAGATGATGACTTTAAAAACACCCGTGCTTACAATTGTTGTAGGTGAGGGCGGCAGCGGCGGTGCGCTTGCACTTGCTGTTGCAGATGAAGTATGGATGATGGAAAATTCTGTTTATTCCGCAATTTCTCCGGAGGGTTGTGCGTCTATCCTTTGGAAAGACAGTTCCAAAGCTCCGCAGGCCGCAGAGGCACTCAAACTTACTGCGCAGGATTTATTTGACTTGCATGTAATTGAGCGTATTATCAGAGAGCCGAGGGCAGAGGATGCCGCTATGTTTGAAAGTCTAAAACTCTTGATTCAGAGAACTTTTGAAAAAAATCTTGCACTTACCGACGAAGAACTTACAAATGCCCGTTATGAAAGATTCAGAAGAATAGGTGCCGATTTATAATTCTAAGTATAACCGTCTGCTTTGCAGGCGGTTTTTTTGTGGAAATTTTGAGAAGTTGTTTGAATGTAGGGGTGTGGATTAACTTATTTTCGGTCGGGTAACAGAGGCAGAAAAGAGCAATGTTTCTGTCACGAATATAAAAGTTTGGTCAACCTTTTCAAAGAGA
>NZ_JBBNJY010000003.1:0-118994 GCF_040093295.1 Ruminococcoides bili | reverse complement strand
TACATACAAAACTTATACAACATATATAAATGGCTGATTTTGAATGAAATTAAAAAATATGCTTGATTTTGAAGGATATCTGACGATAACCAAACAGCCTGCTGTTTGGCGACTTAAACAAAAGAGTTTTCAAAACTATAACCCTTTAGTTCGTTTTACAGCATATTGGTTTCATCAATTTTTGCGTTCACATCATCAAGTTTATTTTCAAGCATAACAGACATAAAAAATATATTTGATGTCGTTCAACACCTTTAATTCTTCGTCGGGCATAAAAATCTCCCGAAATCAGTCAACCTTGAAAGTACCTGCCTCAATCTCATCAATCATAGCAAGACGCTTTAAGTGTCTGTCGCCCTCTTCGGGAGTATTGAGGAAAATTTCTGTAAACTTAACAGCATCTTCTTCGCTTGTAACTCTGCCGCCCATACAAAGAATATTTGCGTGGTTGTGTCTGCGTGTCATTTCAGCGCAAAATTCATTGCTTACAACTGCCGCACGAATACCCTTAACTTTGTTTGCTGCCATTGAAATACCGATACCTGTACCGCAACAAAGAATACCAAGCTCACATTCGCCGCTTGCTACTGCTTTTGCAACTTTATAGCCGTAAACAGGATAATCAACGCTGTCTGTGCTGTAAGTACCAAAATCTTTATATTCAATACCCTTTTCGTCAAGATATTTTTTAATTGCGCAGATAAGGTTATATCCGCCGTGGTCACATCCGAGTGCTAACATTTCTTTTCCTCCATTTTCTTTTTAAGTTCTCTTTCAGCCTGCGGCAGTCTTAAATACATCGGCATAAGTTCCGCAGCCGAAAGCACTTCTCCGTCATTAAATTTTTGTACAGCAATTTCTGCTGTTGATGACGCTCTTTGAAATCTTATACTGATTGGTGCGAGTTCAACATTTGGTAATAATTCTTTCATAGCATTATAGCAAAGCTCCGCACCGTCACCCACAAGTATAATTCTTTCGTCATAACTCTTAAGTTCTTCAGAAAGCTCGGCAACAGACAAAGCTCTGTCTTTGCAAAGTCTTTCAGGCTTTACACCGTCACATTTAAAAAGCGCATTATAAACCTGCGAACAGCGAGCGTCCATAACAGAACAGATTATCCCATTTGCAGATTGCAAATTATACGCAAGGCTTTCAAGCGTCGATACCTCTATGCAAGGCAAATCATCGGCAAAAGCAAGTCCTTTAGCCGCTGCAACACCGATTCTTACACCCGTAAACGAACCCGGACCGCAGTTTACCGCAACGGCGGTAATATCTGTTGTCGTTAGGTTTGTGTTTGCAAGCAGACTTTCAACCATAGGCATAAGTGTTCTGCTGTGAGTAAGTTTTGTATTTATAAAGAACTCACCTATTATTTTGTTTTCGTCACAAATTGCGGTTGACGCAGCTGTGGCGCTTGTATCTATTGCAAGAATTTTCATTGCAGATCAACACCTTCAATTTCAAAAATTCTGTCATCATCATTTTCGCCCTTGCTGATTCTTATTTTAATGCAGTCAGCAGGCAAAGCCTCTTCTATATTTTCGCTCCATTCAATTATGATTATGCCGTTGTCTATATAATCAAAAAAGCCTGTTGAATACAAATCGTCCCAGGTGTTGACACGATACATATCAAAGTGGAAAATATTAAACTTGCCAGAATATTCATTGACAAGAGCGAATGTAGGGCTTGAAACATTTTCTCCTGCACCAAGCGCACCGGCAAGTCCTCTTGTAAAGGCAGTCTTGCCCATACCAAGACCGCCAAAAAGAGCGATTACTTCCGTGCCGCACAACTTTTCGGCAATTTTTGCGCCGAGTGCCTCTGTTTCACGGGCATTATGAGTATTTACAGTAATCATCAGAATAAACCGTTAATTTTTCCTTCCTCGGTAACATCAATTTTCTCTGCCGACGGAACTTTCGGAAGACCCGGCATTGTCATAATATCACCTGTATATACAACTACAAATCCTGCACCGTTTGAAAGTGTAAGATTCTTTACTGTGATTTCAAAATCCTTTGGAGCACCGAGAAGTGTTGGGTCATCAGAAAGCGAATATTGTGTTTTTGCAATACAAACAGGAAGTTTTTCACCGCCGAGAGCCTGAATCTGCTTCAATGCCTTTTCGGCAGCCTTTGTATAGTTTACTCTTGAAGCGCCGTAAATTGTTTTTGCAATTTTGTCAACCTTTTCTTTAATTGTAAGGTCATCTGAATAAATAGGAGCAAAATCAGACGGCTTTTCGCAAGCCTCTACTACCTTTTTGGCAAGTTCTGTACCGCCTTCTCCGCCCTTTGAGAATACATTTGAGAGAGCAAAGTCTGCGCCTTTAGATTTACAGTAACTCTCGATAAACTCAAGTTCCTCTGCTGTATCTGTACCGAACTGGTTGATAGCAACTACAACGGGAACATTGTACTTTCTCATGTTATCAATGTGAACGCCAAGGTTTTCAATACCATTTTTAAGAGCCTCAAGATTTTCTGCAGAAACCTCTGCCTTAGGCACACCGCCGTTGTACTTTAACGCACGGCAAGTAGCAACAATAACTACGGCAGACGGCTTAAAGCCTGCATATCTGCACTTGATGTCAAAGAATTTCTCTGCACCGAGATCTGAACCGAAGCCTGCCTCTGTAATACAGTAATCGGCAAGTTTTAACGCAAGCTTTGTAGCACGAATGCTGTTACAGCCGTGAGCAATATTGGCAAAAGGACCGCCGTGCATAATAGCGGGGGTACCCTCGAGTGTTTGAACAAGGTTAGGTTTGATAGCGTCTTTAAGAAGAGCTGTCATAGCGCCGTCAGCCTTAATGTCCTTTGCAAAAACAGGCTCGCCTGCATATGTATAAGCAATAAGAATATTACCAAGTCTTTTCTTTAAATCAGAAATATCGTCAGCAAGGCAAAGGATAGCCATAACTTCAGATGCAACAGTAATTATAAAGTGGTCCTCACGAGGAATACCATTCACTCTGCCGCCAAGACCGACAACAATATTTCTCAAAGCTCTGTCGTTCATATCAAGACATCTCTTAATAAGGATCTGGCGAGGATCAATCCCGAGAACATTACCCTGCTGAATATGATTGTCAAGCATTGCACAGCAAAGATTGTTTGCAGAAGTAATAGCGTGCATATCGCCTGTAAAGTGAAGATTAATATCTTCCATAGGAAGTACCTGAGAATAACCGCCGCCTGCAGCGCCGCCCTTAATACCAAATACAGGGCCGAGTGAAGGCTCTCTTAGAGCGATTACAGCCTTTTTACCAATCTTAGCCATAGCCTGACCAAGACCTGCAGAAGTAGTTGTTTTGCCCTCACCTGCGGGGGTTGGATTGATAGCTGTAACAAGAACAAGTTTTCCGTCCGGCTCATTTTCCAAACGATTGGCAAGTTCGTCGGAAAGTTTAGCCTTATACTTGCCGTAAAACTCCAGCTCATCCTCTTTAATTCCGATCTGTGCGGCAACCTCTTTAATCGGGAGTAAGGTCGCAGCCTGAGCGATTTCAATATCACTTAACATATTGAAAATACCTCCGTTCAAATATATTTCTTTAATTATAACAAAACTTTCCCCCTCTATTATTCCAATAAGAAAATATATTTTACAATAGAATATAAAATACTCGGGTTTAATTGCTGCAGATTAGGTAATGTTACTTTGATGTATTCAGTTACAACGGATACTGTTGCGTTTAAAATCCAATATGGATAGATTTATAGTGCCACAGCAGGGATTGAGTTTTCAAGCTATTATTTGTTTAAAATCCAATATGGATAGATTTATAGTCTTTTCGCAATGCTTTTAGAAATTCATCACTTACACATTTAAAATCCAATATGGATAGATTTATAGCGGTTGTACGATCTGTCGCTGATAAAAATATTGCAATTTAAAATCCAATATTGATAGATTTATAGGTCACACAATCCTAATTCGTTCAAAGTACAACTTGCATTTAAAATCCAATATGGATAGATTTATAGTCGAAGGATACCACGCAAAGCATTACCGGAATAAACATTTAAAATCCAATATGGATAGATTTATAGTTCTTTTTCATCACTGCTCAAAACTTCTGATTCAGGATTTAAAATCCAATATGGATAGATTTATAGTCAATAAGCTCAATGCTTATCGGGTTGTAGAGAATATATTTAAAATCCAATATGGATAGATTTATAGCTTTCTTTGTCATAGCAAGCAAGTTGCTATACTCTTCAATTTAAAATCCAATATGGATAGATTTATAGCTTATCGTGTGTACGCAGACGGCAAGTGGTACAATGATTTAAAATCCAATATGGATAGATTTATAGAAAACCAGATATAAGTTTTGAACGATTAACAGTGCTATTTAAAATCCAATATGGATAGATTTATAGGCGGAGTCGACTATGCTTATACGGTGCTTTATGTAATTTAAAATCCAATATGGATAGATTTATAGCCGTGGGATAAAATGATAAGTAATCATCGGCATTTTTCTGTGCTGTTTTGTCGATATACCAAATATTTATCAAATACTACTGTCATTTCAATATATCAAAAGCAACTATACCGATGATTACTTGATTTTTAGGTTCTGTCAACCTGCCGGGGGTTTTGTGCTATGTCAGGTCGACAATAAAAGCGTTACAAAAAATTTGATGTTTTATCATCCGTTTTTCCAAGAAAATCTTTATTCATCCACCGTTCTTCACGGGTATGAAACATTATTACCGAATCCTTGTCTTTTCTGATATAAACATCAAGTTCTTTTTGCAAAGCAAGTGAGTTTGCTTTACTTAAGTTTCCTTCAAAAACAGAGTTTTGAATATGTACAAGATATTTTTTGCAAATCTTAAATACCTTTGGAAGTATTTTTCTGCCTTTTTCATCACATATTATATCATATACAAGAATTACATACAATATTTACCACCACATTTCAAAGCCTTTATATTCTTTTTCTCCTATAATGTGCTTTATCAGTTTATAAAGTTCAAGTCTGATTAAGAATTGATAAGAAACATTTTTATTAAGTTCTTTGTGAAAAATAGTTGTCTTTAATTTTTCGTCAAATTCAGATGTAATTATTCGTGACGCTCTTTCGGTAAGCTGCAAACCGTTAAGTCCTTCTACAAAACTGCTTTCTGTTATTTGTTTTCGATTAAGCAAAGAAAATATCAGACGATCCGCAATCAGCGGTTTGAAAATTTCCGAAACATCAAGTGCAAGAGAATATCGCCTTGTACCCGGCTGATGAAGATAGCTTATTGTAGGATTAAGTTGGGTTTTATAAATTTCCGCCAGAGTTTTTGTATATACAAGAGAATTGACATATGAAATAAGGCTGTTAATCATATTGTCGGCAGGATGATAAACTCTTTTATCAAATTCAATATTCTGATCAATAATTACATTCCACGCTTTGTAATATTCCTGTCGAATATTACCTTCAATTCCCATCAACTCTTCTATGGTTTCTACATCTGCAAGTTTCCTCCTCAAATTTTCAATAGCAGCCATTTGCTCTGACACATTCTTGCCTCTGCCGTTGTAGTATCTTAAGTTTCTGTAAATATTATAAGACGCAGCAACTATAAATTCTCTTGCTATTGATAATCTGTTTGAATAGTCGCCGTAAGCAAGCACTTGCTTAACCAAAAGCTGACCTGCAAGTTTTGTTTCCTTTGGGCAAAAACTTCCTATGTAAAATTGATAGTAATTGAAGAAATGTACAAGTATTCCGTATTTTGAAAATAAGTTCAGCAATTTAGATGTAACCGTTATTTCATTCATAATATAAATTTCTTTAATATTTTCTATCGGAAGATCTTTTACATTTCCGTCAATTGCAGTAAATCTTAATGTGTTGTCTTTTTGAGTTAAATTGCCTGACGAATATATGTAATAACTTTCCTGCATTTTATCACCTCAAATACAGCACAAATCATAGTAAGCACATGATTTGCAAATTCTTTTACTTTTAAATTTTGGCGGCAAAGCAGCCGATATAATTTTTACTATATCAGCTGCCGCACTTTCAAGCTCTCTTTCATCTTCTTCGCTAAGTTCAACATTAAGACTTTGCTTTAGCAAAGGATAATCAATTCTGCCTTTTATTCCCTCTACCCCACGCTTTTTCAGATAATAAAGATAGTATTTAAGTTGAGCAATACCCGCTTCCTCTATCTTTCTGCTTTTCTTTACCTCATGTAAAAGTTTATGCTCGGTAATAAAATCAATATTGATTGTGTTGTCGATCATAATATGTTTTTTCTTTTGCTTATAAGTGGTTTCATCTATAAGTTTTCCGATTTTGACATTTTCGTTTTCACTTTCCATTGCCAAACCGTTTGAAAAATACCACAGCTTTCTTTTACAAACATAGTAATAATAAATATGCATACCGGAAATATTATTTTCGTCCATAATCATACCTCATATAAAATTATCAGGTTCTCCGTTATCATCAGATTTATCTTGCTTTTGGGTTTTCTTTTCCTTATCAAATCTGATGCCGCATTCGGAATCATAACTGCTGTTAATAACAGGTAATTCAGTATATGGCATTTTTAATTTTTTTATTTCGTAATCGTCAATTCTGAATTTAGGTACGGAAACCGTGAAGCCAAGTATTTCTTCGTTTGCTTTAAGCTTATCATCTTTTGAATAAGTATCTGATTTTAAAACATCCAAAGCTTTTTCTATGGCACTCTCATTTTGATTATAAACATCAATCGGCACAGCGTCGCTTCTGTCAATACTTCTTATTCCATCTTTTTTAAGAGAGAGATAATCGACATTTTCTTTATAATATTTATAAATTTTACGATATTCTTGATAATATTTTGATTTTTCGATTTTTTCAACCGAAAGGTACTCATCTATAAGTTCTTTTTTAAGAACTTCAGAGATAATTCCGTCAACGCTTAAAATCGCTTGTTTTGACAACGAATGAATAGCATCGTCAACAAAACGATGTGCATTACCTTGAATTTCAGTAAATACAAAACAATTGTAAGATGAAAAGTCTTTATTACCCTTTCTGTTTACTCTGCCAAAGCGTTGGAACAGGGAAAATAAATCCGATAACTCGGTAATAAGAATATCAAAATCAATGTCAAGACTTGCTTCGACTACGGATGTTGAAATCCATATTTCAGGTATAGTTATACTTTCGTTAGTTTTTTCAGAGGCTGCTAAAATCGCATTTTCTTTAGTTTTTCTGTCATTTTTTGTAAAATTGGAATGAAACAGATTTACACTTGCGTTAATATCCGAATTTTTTATTTCGGTGTACATCTTATTTGCAATATCAATTGAATTGCAAACGACAAGATATTTTTTTACTTTATCGCATATTGTATCATCAAATATTTTTATAATATCGTCAGACTGCAAGTTTTTTTCATATACTTTTACATTATGCCTTAGTTTTCCTTTATCAGAAAAATCGGATGTTTTTACATCTGTTCCGAGTATTTTTCAATCTCGTTTCTTACAAACGGAGGCAAAGTTGCGGTAATTACAGCCACCTTACCACCCAAAGTATGAATCATCTCAATTGCATAAATAATTGCAGCCAAAACATCAGGTGAATACATCTGTATCTCATCAATAATAAACTTTGAATATGACGCTACCGCAAGTTTGTATTCATAACCTGCATATTTCAATGCAAAGTCAAATATCTGATCAGGCGTACAAATTGTAATCGGAAGTGCAAGCTGTTTACTGCATTGTGCATACGCAAAATCATAATTTTTTCCGCTAATTATTGAATCTTCCAAATAATAGGATTTCATATCGGAGTGAACAAGTGCCACTCTTTCCTTGTAATCTTCTTGCGAATTATCTCCGCAAAGCTTTTTAATTCTTTCGTACATCGCATTGATAGCTGTTTTTAACGGCAAAACGAAAAAACATTTATTGTCCCCGCACCAAAGCAATCCCGCCTCGGTTTTGCCCATACCTGTAGGTGCTGTTACAATTAAATTGCTGTCGGTATTTTTAATGCAAAATTCTTGCAATTCATTGTAATGTATATTTCGGGTATTTTTCCAATTGTTTAAAGAATCAGTCAAAAAATCGTTGACCTTTTCGCAGTCAAGACCTGCACTTGCACTGTAATCACATTTATGTAAAAGACCTTTTAATAAAACAGCGTATTGTTTTTCTTCATCAGAAAGTTCGGTTTCAAATAAAGCTTTGATTTTCTTAATATTTCTCTTCATTTTATTGTAAGAGTTTGTATCAAAGCCAAATTCAGCAAGGAATTTTTCTATAAGCTCACGGTTTTCTTTAAACACTGTAACAGGAGAGTCTTTGTTATAGTGATGATAAAGCACAGCAAAATATACGCTTATAGGTTTTATACATTCTGATTTATCAATAAAAAAAGTCGAAAGTATACTGTGTGGAATTTCTTGTTCAGGTTGAAAATTTCCGCCTTTAGTAATTCTTTTTTGAAATTGAGAATTTGCCTTACCGTTATCATGTTTTAAACATGAAACAAGTAAATCAGCGTATAAATCATCAGATTTTATATAGCCGAGCTTATAGAGCAGTTTTGCCTGCTCTATAAGCTCATTTGAATGTTGTCCGATTGTTTTGTCGGGTTTTGCAAGTTTATCTTCTATATTCATTACAAATACCTCAAGCTAAAAACACTGAATATATACCGTTCTCGGTTTTGTCAAGCATTATGCCTTTACAACCGTTTTCAATATAGTTAAGTTGACAGAAAATAATAGGTACACGATTAAACACTCGTTTTCTCATACCGCCCTTTAACTGCACTGTTTTGTAATCCTTAGGCATTAAATATTTTGTACCGCCTGTGTATCCGCCTTCCGTTTTAGAGATTATATCCATATCGTCTTTATTAATTTCGAGATACTCGACAGGCATATAAACATCAAAATCAGCTTCTCCGTAATCGACATCTTCGTCAACATCAAAAAGCTCTGTTTCCGCACACTCAAGCACTTCTACAAAATCCTCTCCTCTGCCGATTGCAGTAAGATTTCCGATATTATCCATAATATCATTCATAGTATTTTCATCTGCAACTATATGAATGATAAGTTCAATATCGCATAGAAGTTCATAATACTTAGGGCCTTTTGCAAGGGTTCTGAAATGGGAATACGGAACAGTATACTTTACCTTTTCGTATTCATCATACACAGCCTTTATATGCTTAATACGCTTATCAAATTCTTTTACTTCTTCGGCAGAAATATTTTCATCGGCTTTCATTTCTTTGAGCCGAGTTTTCATTTTATTAATGATTTTTTTATGCTTGTCGATTCTGCGTTTTGTACGCTTTAAAAAGCGGTATTCTTCAAGCAATTTTTCATTAATTACATTAATTGTAATGCCTTTTTCAAAACTGTTTCCTTGAGTATTTTGAGCAGTAGCCACAACCTGATATGCACTTGAAAGCATATCGGGATTTTTCATTTTCACAAGTATATTTCGATCATCTTCTACTCTGTTGAGAAAACAGTCGTCCTTATACATTTTTGTTTTTAAAGAACCGTACTTTCCCTGCACGCTTACTTGCATAGGATGATAAGATGTATAACCGCAAGCCTTATGAAGTGCTCCGATAACAGTTGAATACGGCGGTAAAGGAAATGTCATACGATTGTCTACAGTTTCTTCTTTTTTGTAATTTGCACTGTTTTGTTTTATATGAAGTCTAATTGCTTTCATATTAATTCCGCCTTACTCCGAAAAATACTCTTTAACCTGACCTCTGAGATTTTCAAAAAATTCTGTCATACTTACAGGATTAAGTTCTCTTACAATTTCATCCTCGTTTGAAAGCTCACCGTTACGCATAAGTGCACAGCTGTAACCTTGAGCAAGTTTTTCCTTAATCGGCTCTATAATAAGTCTTTTGCCTGAAACAGAAACAGCATTTTCAAAAATATGTGTTTTTCTCGGTGAAAGACCGCCTGCCACAAAAATCGGCTCTGCGTTATCAAGATTTCCCTTAACAACAAGTGAAAGATTTTCTACTGCGTCAATAAGAGCAATTACTCTTTCACACTTTTCGGCGTTATCTGCCTCTGCACCAAAGTTTTCGTCCTTACCGATTTTTTCGAGGTCAATTGTAAGACTGTAAATTTTAGATGACTTGTCATATTCATACTGATAAGGCATAAGGCCGCAATCCTTTGCATTGTTTTGAACATTTAAACCGTGCGCCTTAGCATAATTGGTT
Source organism: Ruminococcoides bili (assembly GCF_040093295.1). NCBI lineage: Bacteria > Bacillati > Bacillota > Clostridia > Eubacteriales > Oscillospiraceae > Ruminococcoides > Ruminococcoides bili. Next base: position 108,760 of record NZ_JBBNJY010000003.1, on the reverse strand, counting down.
GCAAGGTAAAGGTTATTGTGAAAACGGGCATCATTAATAAACGGCTCGGTTGCAACTGCATCTGTAAGGTAAAATGAGCTGTTACGAATATATGTAGATCCTTTAGACTTTGTAAACATATATCCACCCTCAAGCGCACGGCATGTTGCGGCATTTATATCTTCATTAGCAAGCTTCTGCATTGCTCCTTCGTTTGATGTCTGTAAATCATCATAAAAACCCGACTGAACACAGATAGCGTTTTTAAGGCTCTCACGACTTCTTGTAGCGTACTCTTTTCCGCCTCTGAATACCTTTTGTACACTTGAAATATTACCGAGACTTTCACCGTAGTTGCTTGTCATATTTGCGATTACAGTTAATGTTAATGCTTTATTTTTCATAATAAAATCTCCTTTATATTAGTTATTTTTTGAGCTTACTTCATTTAATGCACTTGCAAAAGCAAATGCAAGATCCTTATTTTCTTCCGCATTTTCAAGAAATGTATAGAAAAACGAAAATTCCATTCCGACATAAGCAGACAAACTAAGTATAATCTCTTTTGCTCTGTCGTAATCATGTGCGCAAAGAGCACTGATTATTTTTTGCTTATACGAATTAATTTTATTACTGCTTTTCATTTCAATTAGTTTTTTGGAAGTTAAAAATCCACAACTTTTTGCTGACTTAATTTCATCCATAATATCATTTCCTTTCCAAGATACATTTATGTCTATTAGCATATCGGTTCTGCTTTTTATATAGCCTTTAACGGCATTATCATCAAAATAAAACTTAAGCATCATTAAAATTACATCGTCAAGAAACACATTGTTAAGGCAACGCATATAAACTTCTTTCTCAAGATTAAACCAATAATCATCATTGATTTTTTTGACAAAGTTTAATGATTTCCCCGATAATTCTCTTAACTTTTTTAATCTTTCAAGTCGTACAAAGAATGTTTCGTAATAAGCCTTATCCTGTGATTTTGATATAATTTCAACATCATAGCTTATATAATCCTTTGAATTTTGCAAAACAAGCATTAGTTTGTTTTTGTCGTCTTTATTTTCTGTATTACTAAGTTGATTTGAAAAAGCATAGTTTGTTTGAGTTAAAGACTTAACAGAAAAATTGTTATTCACAAAATAAGTTTCTCTCATATCAGAATTTGAAAAAGCAAACGGTATAAAATCAAATTCTAAAATATCATTGCTCTCAAAACTTTCCTTTGAAAAACAAAAGCCGAGATTACTTGTTTTTCTGTCTTTGTCAACATTGTAGCCTCTAAGTCTGCAAGTGCTGTTATCTTCGGTAAAAATAAGTCGTTCATTGCAGTAATTCTTATAAAGGTTATTGCCGTTTTTAAAGATATTTTTTATAATTTCCGCCCTGTTTTCTTCAATGGTTGAGATAAAAATATCTTTATTTGTTCCGTCAAATTTTATTTTGTCAAATAGCCCTTTAAGAACTGTTTTGCTCTTAACAAGGTCATTTACCAATTTAATTTGTTCTTCACTGAATTCTTGACTTTCGAGAATGTTTAAAATATTTTTGTGAGTCATATATTTTTCAAAATAGTTCTCTGCAAACTCAAGATATTTTTCTTCTGTTATATCTTCACTTTTGTAAATAATACCGTCAAAGCCGTGTATATAATTATCGGGCTTTTCTTCAACATCATAGAGGACTTTGTAAACAATTCCAAAGTAATCAAAATATTTACATAAACCGACAACGGCTGCCGCAAACCTCCAATCGGTAGGCTGCAACAAAGTGTCATAATCAAAGTAATCAATCTTTGTTTTCATTAATTCGGTTCACCTCCCTCCGATAAAATCTCGGCAAAGCCAAATCCTGCGGATTTTCGTGAACCTATACCGCTTTTCAGCAGATAATTAATAACCGATTTATCGGCATTAATACTAAAACTGCCTAAACTGCATTCAATGTAGTTTTTGTAGTGATAAACCACTGTTTTTTTTGCGTTTAACGGTTTAATTTCAAAGTTTGAAATTAACTTCTCGTCAAAACCGCTTTCAACAAGCTGCTCTTTAATTACCTGTTTTGCAATCTCCGTAAAATCCGGATTAGCAACAGAAATATACTTATCCGAATTATTCTCGGCTTTATGTAATCTGATACACAAAGGGCTAAGCATTTTCACAACAGAGGACGATGAAGTAACATTTTTTTCCGGCACAAGATTAACACTGACAAGTTTCATTTCGTTGCCGAGCGGAGCGGGAATCGGCTTGTCCTTTTGCTTTATAAAAGCAGACATAAAAATACATCCCGTATTATAGTCAGCTGTTGAAAAAGTAATGTTTAGTTGATTTTTCCCGAGTTGAATTTCCGTTTTAGAAAACTTCGGCATAGGCAGATTCACCGCAAAAGTAAAATTTCTGCGTTCCGGTGTAAAATAATATTTTTCATAATATTTTCCCTCGGCAATATCTGACAGTGACCGTTTAAAAAACGAAAGCATAATTCGTCGATAATCAATCGGCAGCTTATTGTTTTGCAAATAAAATCGCAATAAGATTTTCATATTTACCTCCATTTATTATTTTAATAGTATTAGATTTCGTTATTAGAGTTATGATATTTCACAACTCTAATTACAGTATAGCGTTCACAATTTTGTTTGTCAATACCTAATATACGTTTAAATAAACATTTTTAATAAATTATATCAAAATAATATTAAATTTAATCAATTTAGCACATTTGATATTTTTAATCAATTATGTTATAATTATCTAAATCTAACCAAAATGGATTTTAAACAATATTCGTTTAAAACTTTTAGTTTAATCTATCCAAATTGGATTTTGTCTTTACCATACTCTTTTGTCAAGGTGAACCCGTGGTATTTCTCGTTTTTTCCTCAAAAATCCGAACTTCACTTTGGCAATTTAGGTTTGTCTTTACCATATTATAACATTTTCACTGTACCATAATCCGTACTTTGAATTTGATTTGTAAAAAAGATAAAAGATAAAAGGCTCTCGATAAAAATTCGAGGGCCTTTGCTTTTTAAAATCATTTTTAGTTATATATGTCGGAGTAATGTTTATAAATTATGATTCACCGGAATATTTTGCACGGCAATTATAAAAGTTTGGTCAAGCTTTTATAATTGTGACGGTAGGGTAAACAAAATTTATCTCCATTTTTAAATATTTAAATCATTCTATGCTTTTTCCATCTGCCTGACAAATACCTTGCAAGATATGCTCCAGCACGAGCATACCAATCAACAAACATACCGATCCATACACCTAAAACGCCCATATCAAGAACCATAACAAGTATATAACTGCAAACCATTCTGAATATCCGCATTGAAATCATACTTACACCGAGTGAAAAGTTTACATCTGTACAGTTGCACAATTTGAGATATATTTCTTTGTATATTCTAACATAATAAATGCATTTATTTAAATATACAGATGTATTTTTAGTATATTATTACTATTAAAAATTAGCCGCTTGTATATATAATACTATTTGAGATATTATATTATAAATTTTTTATAAATGTGGCTTTAAATCGAAGTTAATATTAACTAACTTCAATATTTGGCATTTTCTGCTATTTTTCTGTGTTACCAACATTTTATAATTGATTATCAAAGATATAATAAGTTATCCTTCGGTAAAAATAATAAGTAAGTAATCTATATAAATGATATTATATATCTTGATGTATGTTAAAATTATAATCATCGTTAAACTTAGAGTTTAATATAAAACAGTTAAAATTTTCTTAAAATGTTTATAATCTGAAATTAACGCTTGACAAATATTATCTGTAATGATATAATACTATTTGTTGCAGAGATAAGCGGATGTAGTTTAGTGGTAGAACTTCAGCCTTCCAAGCTGATCGTGTGGGTTCGATTCCCATCATCCGCTCCACAAAAGGTGCTGTAAAGAAACAGCATATTAAAAAGCCGAGATTCACGAAAAAGTGAGTCTCGGTGTTTTTTTGCATGCATTGCTGAATATTGTATCCGGGCAATAATCGGTCGTTACCCTTATTTGCATTGGCAGTTATCTTTGTTCCGTCTATGTAGATATGCGACATATCCTGCTTTTCTTAACAGCAAGGTGTTTATTTAGAGCAATATGATGAAAAACCTAGTTAAATGTATATACCGGATCAGAAATTTCTATTATTTTTTTCAATTTCCGGTTATAATTTTAATTGATACGGTGTATAATGCACCTTGTTGATGTGGTTTTTCATTGATATTAAATTATATCACAAAAACGACTGCGTTCCTACCTTTCGGTTAGAATACAGTCGTTTTTTATTTGGGCTGTTTTTTACAGCTCCTTTTCTTAACGGTCGCCTTCAAGTCCCGTTATTAATTTACTTGTAAAACAAAAAAACAGATTAACAAAAAGCTAATCTGTTTTTATGGTGCCAACGACGTAGACATTTACAACTCGCCGGCTCTCTTGACGATTGATTAAATAATCCCTCAAGCTTAATTATAATTTATCATATAATCTATTATTTATCAAGACTATTTATACAACTTTCTTTAAAACCGGAATCTTACTAAGTATAAAAGAAATTAAGTATGCAAAAACAACTGATACTATAAATACTACAGGAATATTAATTAAAGCGAAATCAATATTGACTTTTTCTATAATCCTATACATAATTGTTACAATTAAAGCATGTATAGCATACATTCCTAAACTACATTTCGAAATGGAATTTATAATATTATTAGTATGCATATTTTTAAATTTATCTTTTATAATTACAAAAACTGCTACTGTTTGAAATAAAACATTAATATATAAATTTTCATACATATTCAAAGCTTTTCCTGTAGTAATTGAAAGTATATATGTTCCCATAATAGTTATCAGTACGCCAAATAGACCCAATATATATATTATTTTTTTATTCTTAAGTTCATAATTATTAATATACCAACCTAAAATAAAATATGTTGTAAAACCACCTACATATTTTAATGATAAATTATTTTCTATAATATCATTTATATATTCAAATAAATTACTATAGTTACTTCCTATACTAATGATTTGTGGAATTATATATGTAAAAATTATAGATAAAATAATAAAATACTCCACATATTTTTTATTAGTATCATTTACCCATAATCGTAACAATGGAACTATAAGATATAGTCCGATTATCAAATAAACAAACCATAAATGATAATGTCCCTTAATTAAAGAACCTATAATATTAATGATATCAATAGATTCATGTTTTATTATTATTGAACCTACTATTTTAAACATAAAACAATAAAAAACCGACCAAAAAACAAAAAAAACAACCATTCTTATTATATGTTTAATTATTTTTTGAGTTGAAAATTGATAGTTCTTATCAAGCATTAAAGCTCCTGATATCATAATAAATAATGGAACTCCTATTCTTGCTAATCCATCAAATATATTACCTACCCAAAAATTAAACGAACCAATATCTTTAACAAAATACTGTGCACAAGAATGAACCATAATTACCGAAAAGCAAGCTATTACCCTTAAGACATCCAAGTAAACTATTCTATTACTTTTTGTCATTTTATTCCCCCCTCAATTAAGCTATATTATATAATATTTTTTGACAATATGTCAATAATTTTTAAGAATTTTGTTAAATATAAATCAATTCATTACAAATTATTTCTTCAGCTTGATTTTTAATAGTGTTCATAGTTCCAACCCAATAAAGCATATCTGTATTTTTCATTTCTTCGGTTAAATCACTATTATCTTTTAGTTGTTTAATAATTTGTTCAACCCTTAATGTAGCTTGTTCTTGAATATCTTTTAGATGAGTATTTAATGTACCATCTAAAAACATTATTGAATAGTCAGCTTTTTTATGCTTTTTTAGGTAGTTTAATCTCATTTTGCCATATTTATTAAGAGTTATATTTTCTTGTTTTGGCATTGTAATATTTGAAATATAATAATCACCCTCTAACTTTCTAATTCAGATAATTTTATCTTTTTTGCTAGATTGGATATATAAACGTCATTAGAATAGTTAAAGACCAGAAATGTGGTATCTTTTACAATTACTCTATGTGGCTCAATATAAGAGATATTGGTTTTCTCAATTTTTCTTATACTACCATTAACAAAAGTAGGAGTAACCTTTGAGAACTCACATATAAACTCTAGTCTTTTCTTTAAGTTTTCCTCAAATAGTAGTTCTTCTTTAATTATCTTCATTTCAAGCACCATCCTTTCTTTTTAGGATATTGGATGATGTTTTTTGGCAAAGAAAAAATCATCCAATTTACTTGAATGATTTTTAATCTATCTGTTAGTTCGAACAGATACGTCATTGGTGCGAGTGACGTAGTGAAAAAAATAAGTACACTTTCTGCCTCGTTTGATACGGCTTGTTAAATTTATAAATATCATCAACGCTCTCCCTAAAAACAGTCCACCGGACTGTTTTCTTAACGGTCGCCTTCAAGTCCCGTTATTAATTTACTTGTAAAACAAAAAACAGATTAACAAAAAGCTAATCTGTTTTTATGGTGCGAGTGACGGAGTGAAAAAAATAAGTACACTTTCTGCCTCGTTTGATACGGCTTGTTAAATTTATAAATATCATCAACGCTCTCCCTAAAAACAGTCCACCGGACTGTTTTCTTAACGGTCGCCTTCAAGTCCCGTTATTAATTTACTTGTAAAACAAAAAAAACAGATTAACAAAAAGCTAATCTGTTTTTATGGTGCGAGTGACGGGACTTGAACCCGTACGTCGTGAAACACACGCCCCTCAAACGTGCCTGTCTGCCTATTCCAGCACACTCGCAAATATTGTCTGTTGACAACGATAAATATTATATCACCGCTTACTTACTTTGTCAACAGATTTTTAAAAAAACTTTTAATTTTTAACAATTTTATTTTTTACAAAACACACCTCATATTGACATTAATTTTAGAGTGTGATATTATCAGTTTGAAAATTTTTATAATAAATCAGGAGTAATTATTATGAAAAAAGCAATTTTATTTGATTTAGACGGAACATTGTGGCACACAAGCGATGTAATTCTTCCTATATGGAACGAAGTTCTTAAAAAGCATCCAGAAACTCAAAAGCAAATAACGCTTGAAGAAATGAACAGCTATATGGGCAAAACTATTGAGCAGATTGCAAACATTATGTTGCCGGAGCTTAGTGAAGAAAACGGCGTAAACATTATAAAAGAATGTTGTGCCGTAGAAGTTCCGTATCTTGAAAAGTCAGGCGGTCATTTGTACGATAACCTCGAAGATGTGCTTAGCAAACTTTCCGAAAAATATTTTCTCGGTATAATCAGTAACTGTCAGTGCGGTTATATTGAATCATTTTTGAAAGCTCACAAACTCGAAAAATATTTTTCTGATTTTGAAATGTCAGGCAGAACCCAACTCACAAAAGGCGAAAATATCAGCCTTGTTATTAGTAGAAATAACATTGATTGTGCTTTCTATGTTGGCGACACTATCGGTGATCAAACAGCGTCAAAAGACGCAAAGGTGCCGTTTGTATTTGCCAAATACGGTTTTGGCAATACAGAAAATCCCGACTACACCATTCACAGTTTTTCCGAACTTTTAGAAATCAGCGATAAAGTATTTGCAGATTCCGAAAAATAATATTAATTATCTTTTACAGAATTATTTTCTGTATTATCTTCGGTTTCGTTTTCTTTGACTTTGTAATAAATAATTGTCGGCTTGTGGGACTTACCGTTTTTTTTATTATGGTTTATATACATTATTACAAACACTACGGCAACAAGTGCAATTATGATTACAGCGGTTACAATTAATATAAATTCACGCATAAAAACATCCTCACATTTTTATTGATTAATTCAATTATAAATGTGAGGATGTAAATTTTTTAATGAATTATGTAGACGAAAAATTATTTTGTAAGAAAATAATTCATCATAGTAAAGCCTTTTTCAATATAGTTGCCTGTTTCTCTTGCTTCTTTTTCGCAGAATACTTTTACACCGCTGTTAATCTCATTTTTACTGTCATAAATAAGATACGGAACAGGAGTAGAAGTATGTGTACGGATAGAAAGCGGAGTCGGATGGTCAGGACATACCAAAACAGCAAAATCATCGTAACCCTTTAAAAATTCAACTACAGGACCGAGAATATGCTCGTCTATCATTTCAATAGCTTTTACCTTATTTTCAATTTCACCACGGTGACCGCACTCGTCAGGAGCTTCAACATGTACATAAACAAGATCGGCGCCGTTTTTAAATTCTTCAATAGCAGCCTTGCATTTACCGTCAAAGTTTGTATCAAGGTAACCTGTAGCGCCGTCAACATCAACACTGTTCATTCCTGCACAGATTGCAATACCTTTTAAGAGGTCAACGGCAGAAATCATACTGCCCTTTATACCGAATTTTTCACTGAAATTATCAAGTAAAGGCTTAGTACCCTCACCCCAAAGCCAAATTGAGTTTGCAGGGCACTTGCCTCTTGCTATTCTCGCCTGATTTACAGGGTGATCCTTTAAAAGGTCATAGCTCTTCTTCATAAGGTCATAAAGCTCGTCAACAGCCTCACCCTTTGGAATGTAATCTGTAATTACCTTGCCTGTAATATCGTGCGGAGGTGTAAGCACACCGGGATGCGGATTACCGTTGCTCCAAACAAGGCAATGACGATAAGATACGCCCGGATAGAAACGGAATACATCATTTCCGAGTTTTTCCTGAATATACTCAATAAGAATCTTAGCTTCTTCCGAGGAAATATCATCGGCGCAATAATCAAGAATTGTTTTATTTTCGTAATCTTCATCATCTGAAAGAGTAACAAGATTACATCTTAAAGTTACATCTGTATCCTTTAAATCAATACCGATGCTTGCAGCCTCAAGCGGAGAACGACCGCTGTAATATACGGCAGGTTCATAACCGAGTACGGAAAGGTTTGCTACATCGCTGCCGGGTTTTAAACCCTCTGCTACAGTCTTAACAATACCGACCTCAGCCTTTGCGGCAAGGCTGTCCATACAAGGCTTGTTTGCCTTTTCCATCGGTGTAGAATTTCCAAGTGCCTCGTTTGGCTCATCGGCCATACCGTCACAAAGCATTACCAAATATTTCACTTTTATCTACCTCTTTAATGATTATTTTTGCAATGTGCCAAGACTTGCACATTTGAGATATGCGTTAATAAATCCGTCAATGTCACCGTCCATAACAGCCTGAATATTACCGGTTTCGTATGAAGTGCGGTGATCCTTAACCATTGTGTATGGCATAAACACATAGCTGCGGATCTGACTGCCCCATGTGATTTCTTTTTGAACACCTTTAATGTCTTCAATTTTATCAAGGTGTTCTCTCTCTTTGATTTCCATAAGTTTTGAAATAAGCATTTTCATAGCCACATCACGGTTTTGATACTGGCTTCTTTCAACCTGACTTGCTACAACAATACCTGTCGGAATATGAGTAAGACGAACGGCAGATGAAGTCTTGTTGACTTTCTGTCCGCCTGCGCCGCTCGCACGGTAAACATCCATTTTGATGTCTTCGGGAGCAATATTTACTTCAATGTTATCGTCCATTTCAGGCATAACCTCAAGAGAGGCAAAACTTGTGTGTCTTCTGCCCTGTGAATCAAAAGGAGATACTCTTACAAGGCGATGAACGCCTGCCTCGCTCTTTAAGTAACCGTAAGCGTTTTCACCCTCAACAAGAAGAACGGCACTTTTAAGGCCCGCCTCGTCACCGTCAAGATAGTCAACTTCTTTTACTTTAAATCCGTGAGCATCTGCCCAACGGTTGTACATTCTGTAAAGCATTTCCGCCCAGTCCTGAGCCTCTGTACCGCCCGAACCTGCGTGGAAAGTAAGAATTGCATTATTCTTATCATATTCGCCTGTAAGAAGAGTTTGAAGTCTTTGCTTTTCAAGACTTTCTTTAACTCCCTCTGCCTCGCTTTCAGCCTCTTCAAGAAGTGAAAGATCCTCTTCCTCATTTGCAAGTTCAATCAAAGCACAGGTATCTTCATACTTAGCCACCAAAGCCTCGTAAGCCTCAACCTTACCTTTTAGTGTGCCTGTACGCTGTAAAACTTTTTGAGATTTTTCTACATCGTCCCAAAACCCCGGTTCGGTAGCTTTAAGCTCAAGCTGCTGAATTTCAGAAAGCATACCTTTCATACCGAGAGCGTCTGACAAATCGTCAATTTCAGGTTTAAGTGCCTGAACCTTTAACAATAATTCCTCAAATTGTACCATAAAATATACCATTCCTGTCTTAATTTGGATATATAGCTCTAAAAATCAGATTACTATTTTACATACAATTTTATTATAGCAAATTAGCCGATAAATGTAAACTGTTTTTTATAATAAGGAATTTGCGTAAATAATTTATTCCCGCTTTCCCGCCGCATATTCTCCCGTATTGACATCAGCGTCTTTAAAACGTGCTATATAATTTTCAGGCATAAAACCTGCCGATAATTTATAATAAGAAAAACATTCGGTTTTGCCAAGATGTTTTTCCATTATTTCATTCATTACCGACTGCTGCGGCATTTCACATTTTTCTTCAAAAAGCAAATGCACAAAAAACATCATACCGGGTTGTGGCGCTTTTTCATTGAGATTTTATTAAAAAATCTTTTCTTCATTATCCGGCATTATATTTCTCCTATCTTATAATTATGTAATTATGTTTTATCTGTAATTTTTCCGTCCTGCGATACAACAAGTTTGCCGTTTTTGATTGCGTTATCGACAGCAAAACCGACCGTTGTATCAATAAGTGCGCCTGTTCTTGTAAAACCGAACTTTTTGGCACTTTCTTTAATAAGGTCAGATTTTTGCATACCGCCTTGTTCGCTCAAAACTTGAATGGCTGCATTTAATATTTCTTTTGAGGAAATATCGTCAATATTGCGCCTATTCTCGTTTTGCTCCGACACACGATAAACATTGTATTCATCAGGTTTTTGTTCGGGCTGCCATACGAATATCACCCCGTTGTCAGAGGTTTCGGAGTGCATTATTCTGCCGAGAATACCGTCAAGTATTACCTCTGCCCTGTTACCCGAGCGAGAAATGCCGTAAGCCGAAAGCACACTTTTGTACAATGCTTTTTTACTTATTGGTGCTTGAACAGAGATAATTTTAAACATCAGCTTTTGAATTTCGACCCCTGCCGCTGCTGTATAAAAACTTTCAGAACTTCCGAGAATTTGAGAATCGACTGTTTCGTACTTTCGCTGTCTTGTCTGTTCAATCTGTGTTGATGTATCAATTTTTTCAAATTCTAAATTTTGAGTTTTGTTTTGCTCTGAAATTTTTTGCTTGGTATTTTTGCCCGAAATCGCATTTTCAATTTCTGATTTAATCTTTTCAATTACACGAGCCGAATCATCGAGCCAATCAAGAGTCCATACACGCATAATTTTCCAGCCAAGACCTGCAAGCACATCGGGCTGCAATACAAATCTATCTTTAGATGTTGCGGAATTTTTGCAGTTTTCACCGTCGGCAAGAATACCGAGCAGATAACTGTCGGGATTTTCAGGGTCAACGATACCAATATCAATCTTGTATTCCGAACAACCGATATTGCAGTTCACCTTATAGCCGAGTTTTTCTATCTCTTTGGCAATTTCTTCAATAACTCTATTATCGTTATGAACAGAAACTTTGCCGTCGGGTATAACAATATTTCGGTTCTGTCCCGCAAATTTCAAAAAGCCTTTAAGCCCTTCAACGCCGAGTGCTCTTGTGCGTGACAAATCAATCTGCTCGGGAGTAAGAGTGGAATACACAATCATTTCCTGTCTTGCTCTTGAAATTGCAACATTAAGTCTGCGCCAGCCGCCGTCACGGTTAAGCGGGCCAAAGTTCATAGAAACTTTGCCGTCCTTATCGGGACCGTAGCCGACTGAAAACAGAATTACATCTCGCTCATCACCCTGTACATTCTCAAGATTTTTAACAAATACGGGTTCTGCGGATTCGCTGTCGTATTTTTCAAGTTCGGGTTTTTTAGAAAATTCATCGGCAAGCATATCTTCAATTAAATTCTGTTGAATAATATTAAAAGTTACAACGCCGATACTCTTTGTACGCAGTTGTTCATCGGATAATCTGCGGATAATTTCATTTACCACAGCCTCTGCCTCGGCTTTATTCTGCTTTGTACCGCCCTTATCATAGTAGCCGTCAATGTGTACAAGTTTAACCGCCGACACTCTGTCGTTCGGCGACGGGAATGTATAAAGTTTATTATCGTAATACTTCATATTGCTGTATGCGATAAGACTTTCGTGGCGAGAACGGTAGTGCCATTTTAAGTACATCTGCGGCATTGAAATTGAAAGGCAGTCATCAAGCAAACTTTCGAGATCTTCGTTTTCTATGTTTTCTTCATCAATTCTGTTTGATTTAAAGAAACTTGTCGGCGGCAACTGATTAGGGTCACCGACTACCACAACATTTTCACCTCTTGCTATAGTGCCGACAGCTTCGCTTGTCGGAAGCTGTGATGCTTCATCAAACACCACAAGGTCAAATTTAGGGAATGACGGGTCAATGTATTGCGCAACAGAAATCGGGCTCATAAGCATACACGGGCAAAGTCTGCGTAATAATGCAGGGATTTCGTTAAACAACTTTCTTATCGACATCATTCTGCCGTTGCTTTTTATCGCTCTTTTAAGAATACCGAGTTCGGAAGACGACGCACCTGCCGAACCCGAAACAGGCACTTGAGATGAAAGTTTAGCCACAAGTTCCTGAACAGTAAGTTTTGAATATTCATCAATTAATGCGTGGTATTCTTTTATAGTTTGCTCAAAGCTGTTGCTTCTGAATGTGCTCAAGCTCTCGTCAACAGAAATATATTTGAGTGCAAGCGCATAATACACATTGCATCTGAAAGCGTCAACTGCATTTTCATTATTAACAATACCGCTTTCAACCGCATTACAAATACACTCAAGCTGTTCATTTGCAAGCTGTTCACGCTTAGCGTTATATTCCGTAACCGCATACAATTTATCAATATTCTTACTTATATTATTAAGAGTATTTTCGGTGCGGTCAAGCCAATTGTTGCTCTGCTCATTATCAATATTAACTTTGAAAATGTCGGAAAATTCATTCGATTTTAATATATAATTTTCTGCACAATTAACATCGTTTCCAAGCTGTGCAAGATTAATATTCTTAAAAGCATTCAATATTGTTCTGATTTCATTATAGTTATACACACTTATCGCATTGTAGACAAAATCGGTTTTATCAATTGCCTGTTTAAAATCAGAACCTAATTCATTAAGTATATACCTAAGCTCATTACCGCAAGTCATATTATCATTGTGCAATTTATTAAAATTAATAAGTCGCTGATACCAATTGATAATATTTTCTTTGGTAACGGCATTTGGCATAACACAAAATGTTGCAACTTCTTTCAAAAGTTTTTTATGTTTTGAATGTCTGCTAAGTATCCAACTTGATTGAGCGACATTCCATTCATTAAGAGCCTGAATACAGTTATACTCATAAATACCGCTTGTAAATACTTTTTCAATCTCTTGTTTTTCTCTGTTTTCGTTACAAATGCTTTCATAATAATTATTCAGCTTTTGACTTACCGCATTGTAATTATTTTCAAGAATAAGGCTTGGAGAAAAAGCCGAAGGAATAAGCAACGCTTTGCTAAGATTTAAAATGTTTTTGATTGATTTTTCACTTAATTCGGCATTGATATTAAATGTACCGAAAATTCTTTCAACGCTCGATTTTGCATTATTATATAGATTAAGCAAATTTACACAATCCGAATACAGCTTTTCTCTTAACGGTATAGAATATTCCGTAAGGGAAATATTTTTAAGCGGGTTATTAACTATATCACCTACACCGTCAACAGAATTTTTATAACTTAAAATTAAGGATGAAAGCTGTTCTATTCTGTCATCATTAACAGTGTTAATAACGTCTTGCGGAATTGTTATTTTATTCTTAAATTCGGCACAGGTTTCATATTGTTCTATAGCGTCATACACGGAAATTCCGCTCTCGTGCTTTTTATGAAGTCCGTCAATTACAGAATTCATACTCACACGCATAGCTTTCAGCCTGTCTGCTGTTGCTTTGTATTTTTCGGGATGCTTTATTCTGCCGACTTCAAGTGATTTTTCGAGTTGAGAAAGCACACTGCTTTTGCTAGCCTTATTTGAGTGAAGTTCAAGGCAGAACGGAGCAAGACCGATATTTTCAAGTCTGTGTTGAACCACATTAAGAGCCGCCATTTTTTCTGCGACAAAAAGAACAGATTTACCGTGATAAAGCGCATTTGCGATTAAATTTGTAATTGTCTGCGACTTACCTGTTCCGGGAGGTCCGTGAAGTACAAAACTTTTTCCCTTTGCCGCCTCTGCAATGGCAAGCATCTGTGAAGAATCTGCGCTCAACGGTATTGCAAGGTCATCGGGTGCGATGCGTTCATCAAGTTCAGACACCGTCAGCGGATTTTCTTCCTGCTCAACAGTAATTTTCTTATCAATAAGACCTGCAACAACCTTATTTTGCATTAATTCGTCGGCACGGTTTCTAAGGTCACTCCACATTACAAACTGACCGAACGAAAACTGTCCCAAGCAAGCCGTATTCACAACATTCCAACGCTTTTTGTCAAGAATACAATTACGAACCGTATTGAAAACAAGCGGAATGTCCGTACCGTGCTCGTCCTCGGGCAGTGGGTCAAGGCTCGGTATTTTCAGTTCGAAAATCTGCCTTAAATACTCAATCAATGTAACATTAATCTGGGTTTCCTCTTGTCTGCTTCTCAATAAATAGCCTTTATTATGCGAACTTTTTACAAGCTCAACAGGAATCATAATAAGCGGTGCATAGCGTGGCTTTTCCGAAATATCGCTTTCGTACCACTTTAAAAATCCAAGTGCTAAGAAAAGTGTGTTTGAACCGTTTTCCTCTATGCTCGACTTTGTTGTTCTGTAAATATTTTTCAGAGTTTTTTCAAGTTCTTCGTCGTGCATAACCGCACAAAGTCTTTTGCTTTTAAACTCTTCGCTTGCAATATTTGTTGCAAGGTCATTTTCGTTTTCTATCTCATAAAGCCTTGCATCTCTAAGTGACGCCGTCCATTCGCTCGGCAATTCCCGTATTGAAAAAGATACTCCGTCTGCAAGGCTGTCCTCAAGAGCGGCAAGATCATGAGTTAAAATCGGCAAAGCGTTTTTGGTAATTCTGAAATTTAAAAGTGAGTTTCTCAAACTGAAATCGAGCAGCTTTCTCTCCCATATCTGTATTCTTGAAAGCGAACTTTCCTCATATCCGATTACACCTGTACCGCTTCTGTTAAGTTTCTTAGGTGCAGCTGCCTGATAATCAGGAACCGAATCAACCGTCCCGTCATAACCGCAAATACTGTTGCTATCTATTTTTTGCGGAATCGGTCGCAGTCCTCCAGCTCTTGCTCTTCTAACATCAACAGCACATATAAAATTTTCCGAATCTGACAGATTATTTTTTCCGTGCTTTACCGCTCTGTCAAAATCAATCTTTTCTCCCGCCGTAAAATCCGTACATTCAACAAGCAAAATATCTTCATTTCCACTTACCGTTCGTTTGTCAATAGCCGAAAAATCATCAATTACACAATCGGCAAAAGTTTCCTCTTCAAGGCGGCAGCCGCAGTATGCGTGACCTTTTTTATCATTATTAAAGGGAAAAGTCCTGCCGCCTCAAGACAAGACGCATATGTAACCGCAAGGTCAATGCAAGTACCTTGTTTCTGCTCAATTACAGAATAAGGAAGTCGCACACGCTGACCTGCTTTTTCAAAACTTGCAGGTGGATTATTATACACAATATTTTTTGACTGTAAAGCGGCATAAACAGCAGCCATTTGCAGTTTTACAACATCTGCATTGCGGGTCTGATAACCTGTTATGCTCGGGTCTTTTCCCCATTTTCTTAAATAATCGGTTGCAATTTTAAGGATGCCCGAGATAGCGGGATGATTAGGTGTCACAAAAGCCGCAATCAGTTCAGGCATTATATAGCAGGCGCTCCACTCATCATAGGCAAGCAAATCAATATTGTCACCGGCATTTACAAGTTCTTCTTCGCCGCATAAAAGCTGTACGCTGATCTGTGCAACAATTCTCTCTGTCAGTGAGAACAGAAACTCCGTAGATACTATAATATTAACAGGACTTACCTCAATTTCGGTATGCGGAGGTAAAACCTCAATTCTATGTGTAAACGGCTTTGCAAATTCAGGTTCAAAGGAAATTTTTAACATAATATCTTTAATTTCCTCATCGCTGTTATTTTTTATCGTTACGCTACGCACAAGCGGGACATAGTTTTGCTGCATTGCAAAATTCATTGCTCCAAAGGTTACCACTTGTACGCTCACTTTATCATTCACAAGTAATCCTCCTTGCTCAAAAATTTTAACATTTTCATTATATCAGATTTACCAATTTATTACAATATTTTGTAAATAAATATATTCTTTTTGCGGTTAAATAATAAAATTCAGAAATTATATACATTTAAAATATTATAATAAATTATGGTTGCAATTAATAAGATTATTTGTTATAATTAGTTTGTATAAAAATACCCGGAGGCAAATATGGATTTTTATAAATATAAATGCCCTGTTTGTAACAAACAGTTTAAAGAGGGCGATGATATAGTAGTTTGCCCTGAATGCGGCACGCCGCACCACAGAGAATGCTACGAGCAGGAGGAACACTGCTTTTATCAGGATAAACATTCACAAAATTTTTCATTTGAAAATGATCAACCGGACAGTTCCGATGACTTTGAAGCTGACAAAGAGAGCGGCACAGACAATGAAGTAATCTGCAAAATTTGCGGTCATCCAAACGACAATACTTTGTTTTACTGCGAACATTGCGGAGCGCCTCTGTTAAAAGACAATCAACCCAAGAATGATTCCGTAAACGGAAATAATAATGTTCCGCCGGATATGAACGGTTTTCCTTTCGGTCAAAATCCGCAAAACGGCGGAATACCTTTTATTGCGTTTGATCCGATGGCAGGTTTTAAGGCAGACGAAAAAATGGCAGATAATGTAACCGCAGGTGAGGTTTCAAAATTTGTCGGCAAAAATACAAACTACTTTATGCGTGTTTTCGGTTCAATCTTAAGAACAAATAAATCACGATTCAGCTTTGTATCTGCTATTTTACCCGGTGCATATATGCTTTACAGGAAAATGTACGCAATCGGCATTGTTATATCGGTAATCGTGGTAGGATTGCTTGCAGGCACACTTATTATACAAACCACACCTGAATTTACAGAGGCATATAACATTTATATGGATAATTACTCTGCCATACTTCAAAGCGGATACAGCGGTGCTAATGTCGGCGATTTATTTGCCGGTATGTCCTCTACAAATCTTTTGTACTTTGCTGTTCCGTACATTCTCGGAGCAATCAGATTTGCCATTATGCTTATCTGCGGTTTCAGAACAAACAGAATGTATTTTAAACACTGCATAAAGAAAATTTCATCAATTAAAAACTACGCTTCGAGTTTTGATAAAGAATCAGACGAAGAAGCAGCAACCACAAAGTCAAAAATTAACGAGCAAATAGAAAACAAGGGTGGCGTAAACCTTGCCATAGCAGTTGTGGCAACATTTGTATTTTTAGCAATCGCTTATATGCCGCTGTTCGTTTAAAAACAAATATCGGAGGAAAATATGAAAATTACAAAAGCAGTTATACCTGCAGCAGGACTCGGCACAAGAGTACTTCCCGCGACAAAATCAATGCCAAAGGAAATGCTCCCGATCGTAGACAAACCGACCATTCAGTATATCGTTGAAGAGGCAGTTGCAGCCGGAATAACAGATATTCTTATCGTTACAAACAGAGGTAAAGGCATTATCGAAGACCATTTTGATGCATCCCCTGAACTTGAGGCAATCCTTGAAAAAAGCGGCAAACTTGATTTTCTTGAAACAGTAAGAGGTATTTCAAATCTCGCAAATATCACTTTCATTCGTCAGAAAGAAATGAAGGGTTTAGGCCACGCTATTTTAAAAGCAAAGTCTTTTGTAGGCAATGAACCTTTTGCCGTACTTTTCGGCGACGGCGCAATTGTAGGCGAAAAACCAGCCATAGGTCAGCTTATTGAACATTACGGCGAGTTTGGCAAAGGTGTTGTCGGCGTTAAAAAAGTTGATGCAAAAGACATTCATAAATACGGTTCACTTAAAGTTGAGCATATTTACGACAATGTATTTAAATGCACAGATATGAAAGAAAAACCGCAAACTCCGGAGGAAGTTCTCTCACTTTACTCTATCATAGACAGATGTGTTCTTCCGTCAGAAATTTTTGAAATTCTTGAAAGAACACAGCCGGGCATAGGCGGTGAAATTCAGCTTACAGACGCAATGCGTGAAATCGCTGTTACAGATGGTATGACAGCCGTTGAATTTGAGGGCAGAAGATACGATATGGGCAATAAATTCGGTATTCTTCAGGCTCAAATCGAAGTAGGTCTTGAACATCCCGAAACTAAAGACCAATTAAGAGAATACATAAAAGAACTTGCAAAGACATTATAATAAGCTGTCTTGACATAATATAATTAAGCTAAAGCACAAAACAGACATTTCCAACTTTTGAGAAATGTCTGTTTTTTATTTGTTTTTATTCGGTTTATTAAACAATATTTATAGTTTTGTACATTAATAGATACAGTAACCAAAATTAGCGGTTGAATTATTTTAAACTTGCGTTATAATATGATAAACAACACAATATCTATTAAGATATACGATATAGTTTAATTAAAATTCTATCGGTATAGCAATCGGGCGGCGCTTTTCAAAGATAGTATACGACTTAAATCCGCACTTATGTGCAAGTCTTATTCCCTCTTCTATTCCGTTTCCGACAGCAGTGCTTGTGTGGGCATCACTTCCGACAGTGATAAGCTTTCCGCCGAGTTCACGGTAGCGCTTTAGCTGAAATTCATCGGGCAAAGTTCTGCCGATAGGTTTGAATAAACCCGAAGTATTAATTTCAAGAGCTTTATTGTTTGAAATCAGTGTTCTGTATATATCGTCAATAACATCTTGATAAGGTGTAAGGTCAGGATATTCCCCTGTTGTTTCAAAAATATATCTTAAAGGATATGTAAGATGAGCAAGGCTGTCAAAGTCACTGAAGGTCGCTGTTTCTGCAAGTTCATTAAAATATAATTTCAAAATTTCGGAAATATTACAATTATTAAAGTCGATAAAATAGAAATCTTCCATATTTTTTAAATTGTGCAAAGACGCTAAAACAAAGTCAAAATCGCCAAAAGAAAGCGCTTTTTCGGTACATTCCGGATCGTGCATAGGCTCGCCGAGCTCTATTCCGCATAAAACCTTGAGTTTTTGTCTATATTTTATCTGTGCGTTTTTGGTTTGCAAAAATGACAAAGGTATTCTTTCGTTAAAATTTCCGAATTCTTTGTTATAGCCAAACTTGATAAAAGGTGCTTCGCAATGGTCGGTAATTGCTATTGCGTAAAATCCCTTATTTAGGGCAGATTTACACATTTCTTCCACTGTATTTTCAGCGTCAAAAGAATTGTTTGAATGAATATGAACATCACATAAAATCATAGTTATCAAGCCTCCGTAATAAATAATACCATATTCGCCAAATTTATGCAATATAAGGCTTTACTTTCTTAGATTTTAGTTATATAATAAGGTAATGATAATAAACAATCATATAATTCTTTTATAATTCTTTTGCAGGAATAAAATTAAAATCTTGCAAATACGGAGGTAACTTATGAAAGCTATAATTACAGTAATCGGTAAGGACACAGTCGGAATACTTGCAAAGGTATCAGCCGCTTGTGCTGCTGACAACGCAAACATCGTTGAGGTAACACAGAGCGTTCTTCAGGATATGTTTGCAATGGTTATGCTTATTGAATTCAATGAAGAGAAAATTGATTTTGAAAAGTTAAGAACCGACCTTGACGCTGTCGGAGAGGCTACCGCAACTAAGATTCATGTAATGCACGAAGATATATTCAACAGTATGCACAGAATTTAATTTGCCCTTAAATATGGATTGAAAGGATAAACACCTATGCTCGAAACAAAAGATATACTTGAAACTATCAATATGATTGATAACGAAAATCTCGATGTAAGAACAATTACAATGGGCATTTCACTTTTAGACTGTATTGATGACGATATTGACAAAGCCTGCACAAAGGTATACGACAAAATCTGCCGTTCTGCCAAAGACCTCGTAAAAACAGGCGAGGATATCCAGAGGGAGTACGGTATTCCTATTATAAATAAGAGAATTTCAGTTACCCCTATCGCAATGGTAGCTGCACCATGCCAGAGTAAAAAGGTAGTAAAATTTGCTCACGCACTCGACAAAGCCGCAAAAGAACTCGGCGTAAACTTCATCGGCGGTTATTCCGCTCTTGTACAAAAAGGTTTCGCAAGCGGCGACTATGCGCTTATAGAGAGTATCCCCGAAGCACTTGCAACTACCGATTTTGTTTGCTCTTCGGTAAATATCGGTTCAACAAAAGCCGGTATCAATATGGACGCAGTTAAAATGATGGGTAAAACTGTAGTTCAGACTGCTCAAGCTACAGCAGATCGTGATTGCATCGGCGCTGCAAAGCTTGTAGTATTCTGTAACGCTCCTGAAGATAACCCGTTTATGGCAGGAGCTTTCCACGGTGTCGGCGAGGCTGATACAGTTATCAATGTCGGTGTTTCGGGACCGGGCGTAGTAAGAGCTGCTCTTGCTAAGGGCGGCGAAGGCAAAAATATTGCCGAAATCGCCGATATGGTTAAGAAAACCGCATTTAAAATCACAAGAATGGGTCAGCTTGTAGCAAAAGAAGCAAGCAAAAGACTTTGCGTTCCTTTTGGTATCGTTGACCTTTCACTTGCACCTACACCGGCAGTCGGCGATAGTGTTGCACATATTCTTGAAGAAATGGGACTTGAAGTATGCGGATGTCACGGTACAACTGCTGCTCTTGCACTTCTTAACGATGCTGTTAAGAAAGGCGGCGTAATGGCTTCGTCACATGTTGGCGGACTTAGCGGCGCTTTCATTCCGGTATCGGAGGATGCAGGTATGATTTATGCAGCTGAAAACGAATATCTCGACATAACTAAACTTGAGGCTATGACAGCCGTATGTTCAGTTGGTCTTGATATGATTATTGTACCGGGTGACACAAGTGCCGAGGTTATCTCTGCAATTATTGCAGACGAAGCAGCTATCGGTATGGTAAACACTAAGACAACCGCTGTAAGACTTATTCCCGCTATTGGTAAAAAAGCAGGCGAAACACTTAACTTTGGCGGACTTCTCGGCTACGGTCCTGTAATGCCGCTAAGAAAAGGCTCACCGGCTGAATTTATCAACAGAGGAGGAAGAATTCCTGCACCGCTTCAGGCTCTCAAGAACTAATTTCAGGGGGTGATTTTTTGAAGGATATGATTAAACAGATTGTTGAAGCAGACGCTGAGGCAAAAGCCTTCGATGAAGAAAATCAAAAAAACAAAGAAGCTCTTGCCAAAGAGATTGACGCTCAAGCAAAGGTAATCTACGATTCCTATATGTCAAAAGCTGACGAAACCATTGAGCGCCAGAGTGCTTATATTGACAAGGACATCAGACATCAGTGGCAGGATACTCGTCAGAAGCATAAATCTGTTTTAATTAAACTTAAATCTGATTTCGAGGCAAATGCTGACAAATGGTCAGATGAAATTGCTAAACGAACTATCGGATAACTATCCATTTATTAAGCATATTATTTTAAAGGAGGTGCGAAAGCTGTGTCTTCCACTTCGTTTGCGGTGCTTGCAAAAGCAAGAGCAAAGTTTGGTAAAAGACTTACCGAAAAGGACTACAACAGTTTGCTTAACTCAAACAGTGTTGCAGAAGTAATGTCTTATCTTAAGTCATATACGCACTATGCGGAGGCATTGCGTGATATAAATGAGCGTGATGTTCACCGTGGCAGACTTGAGGTTCTTTTAAGGCAGCATCTTTTCTATGAGTTTGACTCGCTTTGCAGATATGATTCCCAGATGAGCACCGGCTTTTCAGCTTATGTTATAAGCAGAACCGAGATTGAACAGATAATGCGCTTTCTCACTTTGCTGAATACTTCATCTACTGAAAAGTTTATTTATCAGTATCCGACATATTTTGCAAAACATACGGAGATTGATTTGCAGAAACTTGCGCTTGCAAGAAATTACGATGAATTTCTCACCATTTTGAGCAATACAAAGTATTCTCAAATATTTGAAAAATACAAGCCCGACGAAAACAATCTTTTGCCTATATCGGATATTGAAAATGATCTTTATACTTTTGTTTTCTCCAACCTCAAAAAGGTAATAAAGAGCAAAACAAAAGGCACTGAAAGAAAAGAGCTTATGGAGCTTTTTACCGTAATCAACGATTACAATAATTTCTCCCGTGTACTTCGTCTTAAAAAGTATTATAACCTTACACCGGAGCAAATAAAAAACAACCTGCTCTACCCTTTCTCAAGCATCAGTGAAAAAACTCTCGACAGAATGTGCCGTGCGGAATCCTCCGGAGAAGTATTCTCCGTAATGCAGGAAACTCACACCGGTAAGTTGATTGAGCAAATAGGTTATGTTTACGCAAGTGACATCAGCCCAAGAGTAAAATACAAACTTGCAAGAAAGAATATGTATTTCTCAAACAATCCTTCTGTTGTGATGATTTCATATATGTTCGTTGCCGAAACCGAGCTTATGAATATTATAACCTTGATTGAAGGTACACGATATAAACTTGATTCTAAAAAAATACAGTCCCTGCTTATCGTTTAGTAAGCAGTACCACTAACAAAGAGGTGATTTTATTTGGCTGTATCAACCATGCAAGCTGTTAATATAATCGGCTTTATGGATGAGATTGACGATGTTATTACCGTTTTGGGAGAATCGGGAGTTTTTCATCCCGATGATGTGTCTGTTTTTTACAACAATACCCAAGGCTTTTCACATCTTCAGACCAAAAATATTTATGCCGAACATCTCACTAACCTCAAGGCTTCATTAGGACTTACAAAAAGGCAGTTCCCGCTTGTCGATGTAAGCAATTTTAATCCGACATATCAGGATATTCAATTGTTTTGCAATAAGATTTGCGATGAACTAAACGAGCTTGTTGAAGACAGAGATTTTGCCGCCGAGCAATTGCTTGAGGCAAAACAAAATCTTGACGAAACAAAGCACTTTGTCGGACTTGACATTGAAATAGAAAAGCTGCTTGAGCTTAAATATGTAAATGCAAGATTCGGAAGACTTCCTAAGGACAGCTATGTAAAACTGGAAAATTATAAGGATGACCCTTATATTGATTTTTCGGTGTGTACAGAAGATAAAGCTTATTATTGGGGCGTTTATCTTGCTCCTGCTGATAAGACAGAAGAAATTGACAGAGTTTTTTCAAGTCTTTTCTTTGAGAGATGCGACATAATCGGTGTTAATTCAACGCCAACTCTGCATATGAAAAAACTTACGGCACTTATTCCCCACCTTGAGGATGTTTACAAAGATACCGAAAAGCGTATTGACGATTATCTTTCCATTAACAAAGAAAGAATTTTAAAATATTTGTCAAAACTTGAAGAACTTTCTTTGTACTCAACTATAAGAACTAAAGCTTTGCAATACAATAAAAGTTTTATTATTGTAGGCTGGGTGCCGACCGAGTTTGCAAAACAGCTTAAAAAACGACTTTGCAAACACAGAAGCGTTACAGTTGAATTTTCAGACGCAAAGAACGAGATTAAAAAATCTCCGCCTGTTAAACTCAAAAACTGTTTCCTTGCACGACCGTTTGAGTTTTATACTTCAATGTACGGCGTGCCAAAATACAATGAAATTGACCCGTCACTTTTTGTTGCAATAACTTACATTATTATATTCGGTATTATGTTTGCCGATGTCGGTCAGGGTATCTGCCTTACTGTTGTAGGTATATTAATGTATAAAATCAAAAAGATGGCAATTGGTAAAATACTTGCACCGTGCGGTATTTCATCTGCATTCTTCGGACTTGTATTCGGCAGTGTGTTCGGATTTGAGCATTTGCTCGACCCCATGTACAAAGCTCTCTTCGGACTTGAAGAAAAGCCTATTGAGGTAATGAGCTCCGAAATGGCAACAAAGATTATTCTTGTAGCCATAGGCATTGGCGTATTCCTTTTAATTACCGCAATGTTCCTCAATGTCTACACATCAATCCGTCAAAAGGATTATGGCAGAGCATTGTTCAGCACGAGCGGTGTGGCAGGTATAATTTTCTACAGCGCAATAGTATTCGGTATTGCAGGTCAGCTTTTGTTCGGACTTCCCGTATTCAACGCTCCGTACATTATATTCCTGATTGTAATTCCGTTTATCTTAATTTTCTTTGCCGAGCCGCTTGGCGGATTGGTAAACAAAGAACCTGACTGGAAACCGGAAAGCTGGAAGGACTACATTGTTGAAAATATTTTTGAATCAATTGAAGTTCTTTTAAGCTATGTAACAAACACAATGAGTTTCTTGCGTGTAGGCGCATTCGTTCTTGTTCACGCAGGTATGATGATGGTTGTATTTGTTCTTGCCGAAACCGCAGGTCCTATTGCCTACTGGCCAATTGTTGTAGTAGGTAATGTTATAGTAATGGTACTTGAGGCTCTCCTCGTAGCAATTCAGGTATTAAGACTTGAATACTATGAGCTTTTCAGCCGTTTCTATTCAGGCGAAGGCAGACCATACGAACCTGTCAAGCTAAAACTTACACAAAACAGTTAAGTTGAAAAACTTAATTATATATTTTATTGTTTATTTATTTTTGGAGGTAAATCATTATGAGCATCTTAAATTTAGTTATGTTGGCACTCCCTGTTGTATTTCTTGTAGCATCAGTAGTTGTAGCTGTAAAGGCTTACGAAAAAGGTCATAACAGAAAGAAAACAGTTTTAATGCAGATTGCTTCATTCGCAGCAGTATTTGCAATTTGCCTTCTTTGCCCAATCGTAGCAGGTGCAGCAGATGCAAACACAGTTTCAGAGGCAGTACAGGTTGCTCAGCAGTCATCTAAGAGCTTTGCATATATCGGCGCAGCTATCGCAGTTGGCCTTTCATGTATCGGCGGTGGTATTGCCGTTGGTAACGCAGCTCCTGCAGCTATCGGCGCAACAAGTGAAGATCCAAAGGCATTTGGTAAAGCAATCATCTTCGTTGCTCTCGGTGAAGGTGTTGCCCTTTACGGTATGCTTATCTCAATCTTGATTCTCTTCAGCTAATTGAAGAAATAAAGGATATGACGAAAAATGAAATTTTTTCTTATAAGCGATAATGTTGATACTAAAATGGGTATGCGTTTTGCAGGTATTGACGGTGTAGTTGTTCATACGGAACAAGAGGTTACACGAGAGCTTACTAAGGCTATGGAGAGAGAAGATGTGGCTGTTATTCTTATGACAGAAACTCTTGTTTCTCTCTGCCCTGACCTTATCTATGACTTAAAGCTCAACCGCAAAAAGCCTTTGATTGTAGAAATCCCCGACCGTCATGGCAACGGACGCACCAAAGACAGTATCACAAAATATGTTCAGGACGCTATTGGCGTAAAACTCTGAATGAGCTGAGAGGTTATTAATATGGAAAATACCACAAAAACCGATAACTTTTTGCAAGCCATACAAAGATACACCGAAGAACAAAAGTCTATTGCCAATACTGAAGTTGAGCTTTTAAAGGAAGAAAAACTCAAAAAAGCCGAAGAAAACGGCAAGCGTGACAGCGAACGCTACATACAGCAGCAGCTTGAAGCTAAAAAGTATGTAGAAACAAGCAAACTTGCCAGACTTGTTCAGGAAAGTCAGAAAAAACTCTTTAGAGAAAGAGCAAAAATGACTGACGAAGTATTTGAAATGGCTGCACAAAAGCTTATTAAATACACAGAAACCAAAGAATATAAATTAAAACTTGTTGACAGTGCAAGACAGATTGCAGAACTTTTTGACGATAACCGTTGTGTTGTTTATATAAATGAAAAGGATATGAAGTATTCAACAGAAATCCTTGCCGCATTCCACGGAATGGCTGAACTTGTTAAAGACAACTCAATCAAAATCGGCGGTCTTAAAGGCTACTGCAAATCAATGAGAATTGTTGCCGATGAAACACTCGACACAAAGCTCTCTGCACAGAGAGAATGGTTTATTGAGAACTCAGGTCTGAGCGTTCTTAACTAATTGACCTTCTTGATTTTATCCGAAAGAAGATGGTAATACAAATGGAAAATAATGTTATTTATGGAATTAACGGACCTGTTGTTACCGTAAAAGATGCTGATTGCTTTGAAATGATGGAAATGGTTCATGTAGGTGAACAGAACCTTGTCGGTGAAGTAATCGGTATAACTTCTGATTTTACCACAATTCAGGTATATGAAGAAACAACCGGTCTTAAACCGGGAGATGTTGTTACAGGTACAGGCGCACCTATGAATGTACTTCTCGGACCGGGAATTATTGATAATATTTTTGACGGAATTGAGCGTCCTCTTAAGGCTATTGAGGAACAGGCAGGCGCTTTCATTGACAGAGGTGCATCTGTTTCTTCTCTTGATGACAAAAAGCTCTGGAATGTTACAATGAAAGTAAAGGTTGGCGACAAGCTCGAGGGTGGTCAGATTTATGCTACACTCCCCGAAACACCAATCATTGAACACAGACTTATGGTTCACCCTGAACTTTCAGGCGTTGTTACCAAGGTTATGCCTGACGGTCAATACAAGCTTTTTGACACAATTGTTGTTATTAAAGATGATAACGGTGTTGAGCACAACCTCACACTTTGTCAAAAATGGCCTATCAGAACCGCTCGTCCTGTAAAGGACAGACTTGCATCTTCAATTCCGCTTATTACAGGTCAGAGAGTTATTGACTCTCTCTTCCCTATTGCTAAGGGCGGTACAGCCGCTATACCGGGCGGTTTCGGTACAGGTAAAACTATGACACAGCACCAGCTCGCAAAATGGTGCGACGCTGATATTATTATTTATGTAGGCTGCGGTGAGCGTGGTAACGAGATGAGCCAGGTACTCGAAGAATTCTCTGAACTTATCGACCCTAAGTCACAGCGTCCTATGACAGACAGAACCGTTCTTATTGCCAACACATCAAATATGCCTGTTGCAGCCCGTGAGGCATCAATTTACACAGGTATCACACTTGGCGAATATTACAGAGATATGGGTTACCATGTTGCTATGATGGCTGACTCAACTTCTCGTTGGGCCGAGGCTCTTCGTGAGATTTCGGGCCGACTTGAGGAAATGCCTGCCGAGGAAGGTTTCCCGGCTTACTTGCCTTCACGACTTGCCGAGTTCTATGAGCGTGGCGGCCGTGCGGAAGTTCTTTCAGGCGGTGAGGGTTCTGTAACACTTATCGGTGCGGTTTCTCCGCAGGGTTCAGACTTCTCCGAGCCTGTTACACAGAACACAAAAAGATTTACCCGTTGTTTCTGGGCACTTGATAAGTCGCTTGCTTATTCAAGACATTATCCTGCTATTAACTGGATGAACAGCTACAGCGAATACTTTAACGACCTTGACCCTTGGTTTGAAGAAAACCTCGGTAAAGACTTTATTGAGTATCGTAACAGAATCAGTGCACTTCTTCAGGAAGAAAGTTCGCTTATGGAAATCGTAAAACTTATCGGTTCCGATGTACTTCCTGATGACCAGAAACTTGTCATTGAAGCTGCAAGAGTAGTTCGTGTAGGTTTCTTACAGCAAAATGCTTTCCACGCTGATGATACTTATGTTCCGCTTGAAAAGCAGAAACTTATGATGAAAACAATTCTTCACCTTTACGATAAGGCTAAGAAGGTTGTTACCAAGGAAATTCCTATTTCAAAGGTTATTGAGCTTGGTTTGTTCGATAAACTTACAAAGATGAAATATGATATTCCTAACAGCAAGCCTGAACTCTTTGATGAATATATCAAGGAAATTGATGAAAAGCTTGACTCAATTATGTAAGGAGGAAACGCACAATGATTATAGATTATGTCGGCGTTAAAGAAATTAACGGCTCACTCATAGTTCTTGACGGAGTAAAAGGCGTTTCCAACGAGGAAATTGTTGACATCCGCCTTGATAACGGCACAGTAAGACAGGGCCGTGTCGTACAGATTGAGGGTGAAAAGATTGTTGTTCAGGTATTTGAGGGCACAAGAAGAATCAGCCTTACAAATACAAGAACAAGACTTACAGGTCACCCAATGGAAATGCCTCTTTCTCCTGAAATTATCGGTCGTGTACTTGATGGTGCAGGCAGACCTATTGACGGACTCGGAGATATTTTCCCTGTAAAGCGTGCTAACATTAACGGCACACCTATCAACCCTGTTTCAAGAATTTATCCTAAGAACTACATCAACACAGGTATTTCTACCATTGATACACTTATGACACTTATCAGAGGTCAAAAACTTCCTATCTTTTCAGGTACAGGTATGAAGCACAATGACCTTGCGGTACAGATTGTTCGTCAGGCAAAAATCAGCGGTGCAAATGCTAATAACTTCTGCGTAGTATTCGCAGCAATGGGTGTTCAGAAAGATGTTGCCGAATACTTCAGAAAGAGTTTTGAAGAAAGCGGCGTACTTTCAAGAGTTGTAATGCTCTTAAACCTTTCGAATGACCCGATTATTGAAAGAACACTTACTCCAAGATGTGCTCTTACTATTGCCGAGTACCTTGCATTTGAGCTTGAGATGCATGTTCTTGTTATTATGACAGATATGACCTCATATGCCGAGGCTCTTCGTGAGTTCTCATCATCAAAGGGTGAAATTCCTGCAAGAAAAGGTTACCCGGGCTATCTTTATTCAGACCTTGCATCACTTTATGAGCGTGCAGGTATGATTAAAGGCAAGAACGGTTCTGTTACACAGATTCCTATTCTTACAATGCCTAACGATGATATTACTCACCCGATTCCTGACCTTACAGGTTACATTACAGAGGGTCAGATTGTACTTGACCGTTCATTACAGGGACAAGGTCTTTATCCGCCTGTAAGCGTTCTTCCTTCACTTTCCCGTCTTATGAAGGACGGTATCGGTGAGGGTTACACAAGAGCAGATCATCAGGCACTTGCAAACCAGCTCTTTGCATCATATGCAAAGGTAATTGACGCTCGTTCACTTGCATCTGTTATCGGTGAGGAAGAACTCTCCCCTATCGACAAGAAATATATTGAATTCGGCAGACTGTTTGAATCAAAGTTTGTTAATCAGGGATTCAACGAAAATAGAAGTATCGAACAGAGCCTTGACCTCGGTTGGGAATTACTTTCTACACTTCCGAAATCAGAACTTGACCGTGTTGACGATCAGATTCTTGACAAGTATTATGTTGAGAAATAACCGTCAGAAAGGAGTGCTGAGCATCTATGGCTGTACAGGCTGTACCTACAAAAGGTAATCTGATGAACACCAAAAAGTCGCTTGCTCTTGCCAAAAACGGCTATGAACTGCTTGACCGTAAGCGTAATATTCTTATAAGAGAAATGATGACGCTTATCGACCACGCCAATGCAATTCAGGAGAAGATCGACAATGCATATGAAGAAGCTTACATAGCACTTCAGACTGCCAATGTTACAAACGGCTTTTGCGATGACCTTTCAAACACGATTCCTGAAGAAGACTCATTAAAACTTGATTCAAGAAGTGTAATGGGTGTTGAAATTCCGATTCTCACCATTGGCGAGAAAAAACCTCAAACCTACCTGCACTACGGACTGCGACTTACAAACTCAGGTATTGATAAAACTTACGAGAAATTCACCGAAGTTAAGTATCTTACCGCAGAGCTTGCCGAGATAGAAAACAGTGTTTACCGTCTTGCGGTTTCAATCAAGAAAACACAGAAGAGGGCCAACGCTCTTAAGAACATTATGATTCCTAAATTTGAAGAAACCGTAAAGTTTATTTCCGATGCTCTTGATGAAAAGGAAAGAGAAGAATTCAGCCGTCTTAAGGTTATTAAGAGAACAAAACTAAAAAGAGCACAGGCTGAAAAAGAAAAACAAACACAAGCAGAAAATGCTTAAAAAAATCCCACTCTGAAAAAAATCAGAGTGGGATTTTGCTATTTTAAGGGAAAATTTTTATCAATAGTTGAATAAATTATGGTTTAGCGGAATAAATTGGAAAATCAATTATAAAAGTTTGGTCGACCTTTGAAAAGGTCGACCAAACTTTTATAGTTGCTTGATAAAGCTATCAGCTAAACCATAATTTTTAAATAGAACCTAAAAAAATCCCCCGTGGGAAACCACGGGGGAGAAGTAACGAAATAATTTATCTATTAAACTGTCTCGCTGTTGTTGCCATAATAAGCATTGAGGTACATCTGCTTGATTTCCTTGAAGAGTGGGTATCTTGGGTTAGCGCCTGTGCACTGATCGTCGAATGCCTGCTCTGTCATATCGTCAAGTCTTGCAAGGAAGTCAGCTTCATCGATACCGTACTCCTTGATTGAGTTCTTAATACCAACTCTCGCCTTAAGGTCATTGACAGCCTTAATGAGGTTCTCAACGCTTTCAGCATCGTCCTTACCGCCAAGACCGAGGAATCTTGCTACTTCAGCGTAACGAGCCTGTGTCTTTGGATGATCATACTGTGGGAATGTACCCATCTTAGCAGGAGTTTCTACAGAGTTGAAACGGATAACCTGCTCAAGCATAAGGGCATTAGCAATACCGTGTGGAATGTGGTGGAAAGCACCAAGCTTATGAGCCATTGAGTGACATACACCGAGGAATGCGTTAGCAAATGCCATACCTGCCATTGTAGCACCGTGAGCAACTTTCTCACGAGCAAAAGGCTCATTCATACCGTTGTCATAGCAAGCCGGGAGATACTTGAAGATAACTTCAAGAGCTCTAAGTGCAAGACCGTCTGTAAAGTCAGTAGCCATCATTGATGCATAAGCCTCAAGTGCGTGGCTGACAGCATCGATACCTGATGCAGCTGTAAGACCCTTAGGACCGCTCATCATATTGTTAGCATCTACGATAGCCATATTTGGCATAAGCTCGTAGTCAGCGAGCGGGTACTTAACGCCTGTTTCCTGATCTGTGATAACTGCGAATGGTGTTACCTCAGAACCTGTACCTGAAGATGTTGGAACAGCGATGAAGTAAGCCTTTTCACCCATTTTAGGGAATGTATAAACTCTCTTACGAATATCGCAGAAACGCATAGCCATATCCATAAAGTCAGCTTCCGGATGCTCATAGAGAACCCACATAATCTTGCCGGCATCCATTGCTGAACCGCCGCCGAGTGCGATGATTACATCAGGCTCAAACTTACGCATAGCCTCTGCACCCTTCTGAGCAGAGATAAGTGACGGATCAGGCTCAACATCAGCAAATGTTGTGTAAACAATGCCCATCTCATCAAGTTTATCTGTGATTGGCTTTGTATAACCATTCTTGTAAAGGAATGAGTCAGTTACGATAAATGCTCTCTTCTTACCCATAACATCCTTGAGTTCCTGAAGAGCAACAGGCATACAGCCTCTCTTAATATAAACCTTCTGTGGTGCTCTGAACCAAAGCATATTTTCTCTCCTCTCGGCTACTGTCTTAATGTTGATAAGGTGCTTGACACCTACGTTCTCTGAAACTGAGTTACCGCCCCATGAGCCGCAGCCGAGTGTAAGAGATGGTCTAAGCTTGAAGTTGTAGAGGTCACCGATACCACCCTGTGAAGATGGTGTGTTTACGAGGATACGGCAAGTTTTCATACGGCCTGCAAACTCGTCAATCTTAGCTCTATCGTTAACAGCATCAACATAGAGGGAAGATGTATGACCGTAACCGCCGTCAGCAACGAGCTGCTCAGCCTTAGCAAGTGCATCTTCAAAGTCCTCTGCCTTGTACATAGCAAGTACAGGAGAAAGCTTCTCGTGTGCAAACTCTTCGCTGATGTCAACGCTTTCAACTTCACCGATAAGAATCTTTGTTTCTTCAGGAACTGTTACACCTGCAAGAGCAGCAATTGTAACAGGCTTCTGACCAACGATCTTAGCGTTAAGTGCGCCGTTGATGATGATAGTCTTTCTTACCTTCTCTGTCTCTTCGTCGTTAAGGAAATAGCAACCACGAGCCTTAAATTCCTTTTTAACCTTTGAATAAATCTTCTTTTCAACGATAACTGACTGCTCTGAAGCACAAATCATACCGTTATCGAATGTCTTTGAGTGAATAATTGAGTTTACAGCAAGGAGAATATCTGCTGATTCGTCAATAATTGCAGGAGTGTTACCTGCACCAACGCCGAGAGCAGGCTTACCTGATGAGTAAGCAGCCTTAACCATGCCAGGACCACCTGTAGCAAGGATGCAATCAGCTTCCTGCATAAGCATATTTGTAAGCTCAAGGCTTGGAATGTCAATCCAGCTGATAATGCCCTCTGGAGCACCTGCAGCTACAGCAGCCTCAAGAACAACCTTAGCAGCCTCAATTGTGCTCTTCTTAGCACGTGGGTGTGGGCTGATGATGATACCGTTTCTTGTCTTTAAGCAGATAAGTGTCTTAAAGATAGCTGTTGATGTTGGGTTTGTTGTTGGAATAACTGCAGCGATAACACCGATTGGCTCTGCAATCTTCTTAATACCGAAAGATTTGTCCTCTTCGATTACGCCACATGTCTGAACATTTTTATAAGCATTGTAAATGTACTCAGAAGCGAAGTGGTTTTTGATAACCTTATCTTCAGCTACGCCCATGCCTGTTTCTTCAACAGCCATTTTAGCGAGTGGGATTCTCATCTTGTTAGCTGCGGATGCTGCTGCAAGGAAAATCTTGTCAACCTGTTCCTGTGTGTAGGTTGCGAAAATCTTCTGAGCTTCTTTAACTTTTGCTAAAGCTGCCTCAAAAGTCTCTGCGTTTTCTACGATCGGATACTCTTTTGTGCTCATTAAATCTACCTCTTATCTAGCATTTTGTATTTTATTCAGCAAAAAGCTGAAAATGGATGACTTATTCTTCAACAGCTTTAAATTCAAGCTTGTTGGTTTTTCCGTTGGTTTTTACATAGTTTTCTGCGTAAGAACCCTTTGGAGCATTTATTGTAACAGTGTTTGCGTTATCACAAACGCTGTATTCAGACATTTTAGTTACATTGGCAGGAATGTCGATTTCTGTAATGGCAGGGCACTGATAAAAAACATATTCTCTGATTTCTTCAAGACTGCCTGATTCGATAGTTACTTTTTTAACTCCCGAACCCTGGAAAGTGAAAAGACCAAGGTCTGTTACCGAACCCGGAACTGTAACTTCTTCAAGTGAAGTACAGAGGAAAAATACATTATTGCCTAATGTTTTAAGATTTTTGGAAAGTGTAACCGACTTAAGATTTGTACATGACTGGAAAGCATGACCCTCAATCTCAGTTACCGTATCGGGAATTGTTATACTCTCAATGTCCTTTTCGCTGAAAGCGTTAGGACCTATTGATGTTACTTTATAGTTGTTATAGGTATCCGGAATAACAATATTTTTTTCGTTACCTGTGTACTCTGTTACCATAAGCTCATTGCTGTTTACAATGTAATAACCAAAGCCGTTGTCTGTAAGGTCAGGCTTTGTAGCTTCAATGGTAT
The DNA here is from genome assembly GCF_040093295.1 of Ruminococcoides bili. NCBI lineage: Bacteria > Bacillati > Bacillota > Clostridia > Eubacteriales > Oscillospiraceae > Ruminococcoides > Ruminococcoides bili. The sequence continues at coordinate 74,929 of NZ_JBBNJY010000003.1, read as the reverse complement.
AGCCGGGTTCGTTTTTATTCGAACAGCCGCAGCCTGCAAGGCTGAAAACCATTGTTGCACACATTGCACCTGCAATAAGTGCGCATAATATTTTTTTCATAATTTGAAGGATCCTTTCAAACTTATACTGGTACTGATTTTCTAATTTTCAGTAATACCATTTTAACATCTTTGTTAAATATTTGTCAATGTTTTTTTCGTTTTTTTTTCGCTTTTTGTTACTTTTATCGCATTACATAATAAATTAGTATTGAGGTATGCTGTATTCTTACATATTCGACAAAATAATAAGAAATTATTTCTAATTACAAATTAAGAATAAAGGCTTAAATACTTGAATGTCTTTAAAATGGTAATTTAAAATACCATAAAAAAACAACTAATTTACTAAAATTTTAAAATCAATTGTATATAGATAAAAAATACATAAATATTATAGATAAATACTAAAAAATGTAAATAATGACAAAACTGTTGCTACTGTTAAGATATTAACAATACCGTCTTGAAATTTAAAGCAAAAGTGCTAAAATATATGGTGGAAAATTTTTAATATTTCCTATATTAATATGTATAGGGAGAAGGGGCGCACTATGGATTTAATGCTTATTCTAAGAAATCTTGCCATAATCCTTGTTGCTGCTAAGCTTTGCGGACTTCTTGCCCGTAAGCTCAAAGCACCGCAGGTTGTTGGCGAAATCATTGCCGGCCTTATTATCGGACCTTCACTGCTTAACCTTGTAGTTAAGGACGATTTTATTTCAGGTATGGCAGAAATCGGCGTAATTTTACTTATGTTCTCGGCAGGTTTGGGAACAGACCTTAAGGAACTTGTAAAAACAGGGCCTGTTGCATTGTTGATTGCTTTGTCAGGTGTTGCTGTTCCTCTTGTAGGCGGTATGCTTGTTTATATGGGCTTTGGATTCGGTACTCCGGATACACGGCTTTACGAAGGCATATTTATGGGTACTGTTCTTGCGGCAACATCGGTTAGTATTACCGTACAGGCTCTTAAGGAAATGGGACATCTGAAAGGAAAGGTCGGCACAACGATACTTTCTGCTGCGATACTTGACGATATTATAGGTATTATTCTTCTTACCGTAGTTATCGGCTTCAAGAGCCCTGATGTTTCACCTGTTGATGTTTGCATCAAGACAATTCTTTTCTTTGTACTTGCAATTGTACTTGGTTTTGCACTTTACTTCCTCTTTAAATGGATCAGCAAGCACTGGCCTCATTCAAGAAGAATTCCGATTTTCGGACTTGTTCTTTGTTTTGCGGCAGCTTATTGTTCGGAAGAATTCTTTGGTATTGCCGATATTACAGGTGCTTATGTAGCAGGTATTATTCTTTGTAACATCAATGATGCGGGTTATATTGAAAGAAAAATGGACATCAGTTCATATATGATCTTCGGACCTATTTTCTTTGCAAGCATCGGTTTACAGACAAGTTTTGATAACTTTAATATGCAGATATTATGGTTCTCAATCGCACTTGTTGCTGTAGCTCTCGTAACCAAAATTATCGGCTGCGGCGGTATGGCAAAAATTTGTAAGTTCAATATGACGGATTCGCTTAAAATCGGTGTAGGTATGATGAACCGCGGTGAGGTTGCTCTTATTGTTGCACAAAAGGGACTTGACGCAGGTCTTATGGACGCTAAGTTCTTTACAGCTGTAATCATTCTCATTATTGTTTCTTCAATTCTTACTCCTATCCTTTTGAAGGTTCTCTATGCAAAGTGGCCTGACAAAAAAGACAGTGTAATTGAAAACGAAAAGAAACTTGCTCAGGAAGGTGTAGGTGCTACTTACAATATTTCTGACAATGATTTCAAACATGATGAAAAATAATTTAATTATTACAAATTCAGCCGTACTCGTCAGAGTGCGGCTTATTTGTTGCCTCGTGTTTAATAAATAATTATATTTACAATTATTTCAAAATGTTACAAAAATTTACTTGATTTGTAATCTAAATGTGAATTAAAATTCTGATATTGAATTATAATAGCGTTTTTATTGTGCTTTTTAACAAAAAAGGGGAGGGATGCTAAACAAGGGGTTGATTTTTTCTTGAATATCTGCTATAATTATTACAAATTTGTTAATAAGTGTAATTTTGATGTAATTATTACACTTAACACAATTTGGAGGTAATACAATGCAGCGAAGTAAGAAAATTGCTTCTGTGCTGTTGAGTGTAACAATGCTTTCGGGTGCGTGCGCAGTCGCAGGCAGTACTACAGCTCATGCATCAGGCACAGGTGCAGGTCTTGCAGAGTGGGCGCTCAATGCATATTACAGCGGTTGGAGCTATGTTTACGGCGGAGCTACTCCCGGTACCGTAGATTGTTCCGGTCTTATTTATTCCTATTGCGGAGGCAACGCAAGAGGCGGAGATTCACAGCTGTATGCATCAAGCGCAAGTGGATATGTCAGCAACGGTATTCCACGAATACACGGACTCGGTCTTCATATGGATGGTCATGTCGGTGTATATATCGGCGACGGTATGGCAGTTGACGCAAGAAACGATGACGAAGATGTATGCTATGACACCGTAGATTATATGGGGTGGACACAGTGGTACAAGGTAGGCGCTATTGACTACATAGAAAACGGTTGGGAAGAGTTCAACGGTGATTATTATTACTATGAAAACGGCGAATACATTGTAGATACATCAAGAACAATTGACGGCACTACATATTACTTTGATTCAAAGGGCAGATCAAGCAATACTCCGTCAGATCCATCTTCTTCAAATTCTTCCGACAATTCTTCTTCAAGTTCAGACAACAACTCTTCAAACAACACGGTTGACGATTCTTCAACTGACAGCGACAACAGCAGTTCGACTGAAGAGGTAAAAGAAGAAACACCTACAGCGCCTGTTCTTTACAGAAACGGCGATGAGGGTGACGAAGTAACGAAGATACAGGAAAGACTTAAGGAGCTTGGCTACTATGATGGCGAAGTAAACGGTAAGTTTGACGATGCAACAGAGGCAGCTTACATTCAGTTCCAGCAGGCAGCAGGAGTAGATGTTGACGGTATTTCAGGTACAGACAGAGATATTCTTTACTCGGAAGATTGTCCTACCTATGCTGATGTTCAGGCAAAACTTGCTGAACAGACACCTACATATCAGTTGGGCGATCAGAGTAACTCAGTTCTCACAATTCAGAACAGACTTGCTATTCTCGGTTTCTTTAATGAAATAGCTACCGGCTACTTCGGAGAAACTACAGTACAAGCTGTTGAGGCATTCCAGCTTGCAAATAATCTTGAAGCTACAGGTATTGTGGATCAGGATACATATCAGGCAATGTTCTCGGCAACAGCACTTTCAAGCAACGGTTCCGCACTTGCTTCTACAGTAAGCTACACAGGTCCGTATGCAATGCCGCAGGTAGGTTCATCACAATTTGTTTTGCAGAATACACAAAATCAGGATTATACACATTCAGCCGCAGTTGTAGCGCAGGCTGCAAATAAGGTTACAAAGGCTGCACTTTCAAACACATCAGCCAATACACCTGCTATTATTTCGGCAGTTGTAAAGCGCAATCTTAATGTTGGTCTTTGGTTTGTAGTAGTTCTTGCTTTACTTTCGATTTTTGGCGGTGTATATATTATTAAAAATATTAAGGCTTCAAAAAAAGCCCGCCGTACAAGAGCAAGAAGCAAAAAAGCATATACAAGAGTAAAAACTGAGGCTCGTTACTGGTAAAAAATTAAGCCGTATCTTATGGTTGTCCATATGATACGGCTTTTGTATTGCAAAAAACTTTACAGTGTGGTATTATTAACATAGGAAGTGATTATTATGGATAAAGATTTAATTAAAAGAATAAATGAACTTGCAAAGAAAAAGAAAACACTCGGACTTAATGCTGAAGAACAGGCAGAACAGAAACAGCTTTATGCCGTGTATCTTGCTGAAATCAGAGAACAGTTTGATAATACTCTCGATAATGTAAGTATTAAACAGGAGGACGGTTCGGTTGTTCCGTTTAAATCCGCCGCCAAAAAGAAAACAAAAGAAGATAATAAATCAGAATAATTTATATTTTATATCAATAATTAAAAATTTAGGTTCTATTCTAAATGCGGAATACTTTTTCAAAACAATTTTAACTGTGTGCTAAACCATAAATTAATTACAATTTTTGATAAAAAACAGGGTTGATTCTATTTTCTGAATCAACCCTGTAATTATTTTTATTAATCGTCAAGACAATTGTCAAGTCTTTCAATAATATTCTGCTTATCCATATGCTGACCGATAAATACAAGTTTGGTTTCACGGTCGCCGTATTTTTCATCCCAATGCTCTTCAATATCAGGATACTCTTTAAAGTATTTCTTCTGCTCGCTCTTAGGGAATGCAGCAAGCCATTTGCCGTTTTCTGTAGCGGTAATCTGTACGCCTGCCTGCTCAAATACATAGAGGTAATCTCTCTTGTCTTTATCGGAGAACCAAAGAATACCCTTTGCACGAACAACGCCCTTTGGCCAATTGTTTACAAATTCCTGTAATTTTTCCTGATTGAACGGACGGCGGCTGTGGTACACAAAAGTACAGATACCGTACTCTTCGTCATCGTCACCGTGGTGGTGATGGTGGCAGCAGTGACCGTGCTCGTGGTCGCAGTGAGAGTGATCTTCGTCATCATGATGATGGTGATGCTCATGCTCGTCTTCATCGTGGTGATGATGGTGATGCTCATGCTCGTCCTCTTCGTGGTGCTGATGTTCGTGTTCATCCTCATCATGATCGTGATGCTCGTTTTTCTCGTCTTCGTCCTTATCGTAAGCCTGTGCCCAGCCTGCTGAACCTGCAGTTTCTTCAAAGTCATAAAGATTTGTATTGAGAATGTCGCCAACGCTTACCTTACCGTAGTTAGCCTCAATAATTTTAGCCTTTGGCTGAAGAGTTCTAATCATAGCTTTAACTCTGCCGAGCTGCTCCTCATTTACCATATCAACTTTGTTGAGAATGATAGTAGAACAGAACTCAATCTGCTGAATAACAAGGCTTTCAATGTCTTCTTCGTCAACATCGTCTTTAAGAAGATTGTCGCCGCAGCCAAACTCTGTAGCCATTCTGAGTGCGTCAACAACAGTTACAATGTTGTCAAGACGGCAGATAGCAGGAGTGCCTTCCTCTTCGTCACCCTCAAGTACAGCAATAGACTGTGCAATAGGGAGCGGCTCGCATATACCGCTTGCCTCAATGAGAATATAATCAAATTTACCTGACTTTACAAGTTCTGCAATCTGATTGATAAGGTCAACCTTAAGTGTACAGCAAATACAGCCGTTTGAAAGAGGAACAAGGTTGTCATCTTTTTGAGTAACAACGCCTGCTTTCTGAATAAGCTCAGCGTCAATATTAACTTCGCCTATATCATTTACGATAACGGCACATTTGTAGCCCTCCTGATTGCCGAGGACATGGTTGATAAGTGTAGTTTTACCGGAACCAAGATAACCTGTAAGAAGTGTTACAGGAATTGGAAGCTTTGGTTTTGCCATATATGTCATTTCCTTTCAAGAATAATTTTCTACGAATGGAATAATAGCACAACAGAATTATTTTGTCAAGTAGTTACGAGTTAGTTATGGCTAATTAAGTTGATATTTTTACAATTATTAATAAAAATTACTATAATAAAAAGGAGAGAGGAAAGCCTCTCTCCATAATAATTATATCAGTTTTCCGGAACATTCGGAAGACCGTCAAAGCCTTTCTGGAGTTCCTCGTCTGTCGGAATATAGTCGCTCATAAGACCGTCGTTAAACTTCTCATATGCAAGCATATCGAAGTAGCCTGTACCTGTAAGGCCAAAGAGAATAGTTTTTTCTTCGCCTGTTTCTTTACATTTGAGAGCCTCATCAATTGCAACTCTGATTGCATGGCTGCTTTCCGGAGCAGGGAGAATACCCTCAACTCTTGCAAATTGTTCTGCGGCAGCAAATACAGATGTCTGCTCAACAGAAGTAGCCTCCATAAGACCGTCGTGGTAAAGCTGTGAAAGTGTGCTGCTCATACCGTGGTAACGAAGTCCGCCGGCATGGTTAGCGGACGGAATAAATCCGCTGCCGAGTGTGTACATCTTAGAGAGCGGGCAAACCTTGCCGGTATCGCAGAAGTCATATGCAAACTTACCTCTTGTCAAGCTTGGGCAAGATGCAGGTTCAACGGCAATAATTCTGTAATCAGCCTCACCTCTTAATTTTTCGCCTACGAACGGAGATATAAGACCGCCAAGGTTAGAACCGCCGCCGGCACAACCGATAATGATGTCAGGCTTAACATTGTATTTATCAAGAGCTTTTTTAGCCTCAAGACCGATAACCGACTGGTGAAGAAGTACCTGATTGAGCACACTGCCGAGTACATAACGGTATCCTTCTGTAGAAGTTGCAACTTCTACAGCCTCGGAAATTGCACAGCCAAGACTGCCTGTTGTGCCCGGGTGCTCCTTAAGAATTTTTCTGCCGACTGCAGTATCTGTAGACGGGGAAGGAGTAACACTTGCACCGTAAGTTCTCATAACTTCTCTTCTGAACGGCTTTTGTTCGTAAGATACTTTTACCATATATACCTTACAATCAAGACCGAAGTAAGAACAAGCCATTGAAAGGGCGGTACCCCACTGGCCTGCGCCTGTTTCTGTTGTAACGCCTTTAAGACCCTGCTTTTTAGCATAATAAGCCTGTGCAATGGCAGAGTTTAATTTATGACTGCCGCTTGTATTGTTACCCTCAAACTTATAGTAAATCTTAGCAGGAGTACCGAGAGCTTTTTCAAGGAAATATGCTCTGATAAGCGGGGACGGACGGTACATTTTATAGAAATCCTGAATTTCCTGCGGAATATCTATGTATGCGTCTGTATCGTTAAGTTCCTGTGCTACGAGTTCTTTACAGAAAACAGGATAAAGCTCCTCTGCTGTCATTGGTTTTAATGTAGCAGGGTTAAGAAGAGGAGCAGGCTTGTTTTTCATATCTGCACGAACATTATACCATTGAGTAGGTATTTCACTTTCGTCAAGATAAATTTTATATGGAATCTTTGTATTTTCCATTGGTTTCAGCCTCCTAAATATCAATATTTATAATATTATAACATATTATTTGCCTCTTGTCATCACTTTTTATAGAAAATATTATTTCATAACATAATTAAAATAATTTTTTACGGGTATTTTACAAATAGGAGGTAAATAGCTTTACAAAAATTAACTAAACTAAGAGCGTACTCAAAAGAAGTACGATAATTATTTGAGGAGATTATATTTATGAAAAAAACAAGTACAAAATTATTATCGGTATTAGCAGCAGGCGTAATTATGGCAAGTGCATTTGCAGGCTGCGGCGGCAATTCTTCATCAACAGCATCAGGCGACAACTCAAGCAATGCCGGTTCATCAAACACAAGTGCTTTTGATACAAGCAAATCACTTTCTGTTATTACAAGAGAGCAGGGCTCCGGTACTCGTGATGCTTTCGTAGAGCTTACAGGTGTTCTTGTTAAAGACGGCGACACAAAGAAAGATACGACAAGAACAGATGCAGTTACAGTAAACGGTACTGAGGCTGTTATTACTAATGTAAAGGGCAATGATGCAGCAATCGGTTACATTTCACTCGGTTCACTCAACGACAGCGTTAAGGCTCTTAAGGTTGAAGATGTTGAGGCAACAGCAGAAAATGTAAAGTCAGGCGAATACAAAATCAGCCGTCCGTTCAACATTGCTTATAAGGGCGACTTAAGCGGTCTTGCTAAGGATTTTGTAGATTATATCTTAAGCTCAGACGGTCAGGCAGTAATTTCTAAAGAGGGTTATGTTCCGGTATCTGAAAACGCAGCATATGCAGGAACAAAGCCGGAGGGCAAAATTACAGTTGCAGGTTCTTCTTCGGTATCTCCTGTAATGGAAAAACTTATTGAGGCTTACAAGCAGATAAATACAAAGGCAGAAATCGAACTCCAGACATCAGACTCTTCGGCAGGTATGCAGTCTGCACTTGAGGGTACTTGTGACATCGGTATGGCATCAAGAGAGCTTAAAGATACAGAAACAGCTCTTACATCAACAACAATTGCAAAAGACGGTATTGCGGTAATCGTAAATACAAACAATACTACAGAAAATCTCACAATGGATCAGGTAAAAGCTATCTATACAGGCGAAGCTAAGGTTTGGAGCGATATAACTAAATGAGATTAAACAATATTAAAGAAAGGGCTATGCAGGGAGTTTTCTTCCTGACAGCCCTTGCAAGCATAGCGGCAGTTGTGCTTATATGTATTTTCCTTTTCTACAACGGTGTTCCGGCAATGGCAGAAATCGGATTTTTTGATTTTATAGGCGGCTCTGAATGGGCACCTACAAATGTTCCGGCTAGCTACGGCATCTTTACAATGATTATCGGTAGTATCTATGTTACGGCAGGCGCTGTTGTAATCGGTGTGCCGATCGGAATTTTAACAGCGGTTTTCCTTGCTCGCTTTTGTCCGAAACCGTTATATAAGGTTATAAAACCCGCAACAGAATTACTCGCAGGTATTCCGTCAATCGTTTACGGCTTTTTCGGACTTATGGTAATTGTACCGTTTATCAGAGATAACTTTGACGTCGACGGTTCAAGTTTGCTTGCGGCGTCAATAGTGCTCGGAATTATGATTTTGCCTACAATTATAGGCGTTTCGGAGTCGGCAATCCGTGCGGTGCCCGAAAATTACTACGAGGGTGCATTGGCACTCGGTGCAACAAGAGAGAGAAGTGTGTTCAAAACAATGCTTCCTGCCGCAAAGTCGGGTATTCTTGCAGGTGTTGTGCTTGGCATAGGCAGAGCTATCGGCGAAACTATGGCGGTTATCCTGATTGCAGGCAACCAGGTGCAGATTCCTACATCACTTACGGACGGTGTAAGAACGCTTACAGCAAATATTGTACTTGAGATGGGTTACTCAACAGGACTTCACAGACAGGCACTTATAGCAACAGGTGTAGTTTTGTTTGTGTTCATATTAATTATTACACTTTCAATGCAGGCAATTAAGAGCAGGAGTGAAAAGAATGGCTGATAACAATGAAATAAAGGCAATCAATAAAACAGGATTTGCCCAAAGATTAAGAGAATATAAAAGAAAGCCGCTCTCACTTGTTTTGTTTATATTGGTTGTACTTGCAGCGGCAATATCAGTGCTTGCTCTGGTATTTTTAATTGTATATATTCTTGTAATGGGTGTTCCGCATATTACACCGGAGCTGTTTGCATGGGAATATAACAGTGATAATGTATCCTGTATGCCTGCAATTATCAATACTGTTGTGGTAACTTTGCTTACCTTGGTAATTGCCGTACCGTTTGGCGTAGGTGCTGCGATTTACCTTGCGGAATATGCAAAAAGGGGCAACAAGTTTGTAAAACTTATCAGAACTATGGCAGAAACTCTTTCAGGTATTCCGTCGATTGTTTACGGTTTGTTCGGTATGTTATTCTTTGTAACTACTTTGCAGTGGCGACTTTCATTGCTTGCAGGTTCTTTTACACTTGCAATTATGGTATTACCGACAATTATGAGAACTACAGAGGAAGCTTTGCTTTCTGTTCCCGACTCGTACCGAGAGGGCAGTTACGGACTTGGCGCAGGCAAGCTGAGAACAATTATAAAAATAATTCTTCCGAGTGCAATGCCGGGTATTCTTGCAGGTATAATTCTTGCAGTAGGCAGAATAGTCGGAGAAACTGCGGCTCTTTTATATACATCGGGTTCGGCGTCGGGTCTTGCAAAAGGTCTTATGTCTTCGGGCAGAACGCTTGCTATTCATATGTATGTACTTGCAAATGAGGGATTGCATACAGATCAGGCTTGGGCAACAGCGGTTGTATTGCTTGTGCTTGTACTTTTAATAAATACGCTTTCGGCATTTATCGCCAAAAAGCTTACAAGTAAAAATAAGTAAGAGTGGAAGGAAAATAAATGGATAAGTTTACAATTAAGGATATGAACCTGTATTACGGCAAATTTCACGCATTAAAGTCTGTAAACTTTAATATGGAGGCAAACCGTATTACAGCTTTTATCGGCCCGTCGGGCTGCGGTAAATCAACGCTCCTGAAATCACTTAACAGAATGAATGATTTGGTTGAGGGTTGTAAAATTACAGGTGATATCCGTCTTGATAACGAGGATATTTACGGCAAAAATATGGATGTAAATGTTCTCAGAAAAAGAGTGGGTATGGTTTTTCAAAAAGCAAATCCGTTTCCTATGAGCGTGTATGATAACATAGCTTTCGGTCCGAGAACACACGGTATAAGAAGCAGAAGAGAGCTTGACGAAATCGTAGAGCAGTCTTTGAAAGATGCCGCTATCTGGGATGAACTTAAGGACAGACTTAAAAAGAGCGCACTCGGCCTTTCGGGCGGTCAGCAGCAGCGTCTTTGCATTGCAAGAGCGCTTGCGGTAAAGCCTGAAGTTTTACTTATGGACGAGGCAACATCTGCACTTGACCCTATTTCCACAGGTAAAATCGAGGAACTTTGTATGAAGCTTAAAGATAAATATACCATTATTATGGTTACACATAATATGCAGCAGGCAATGAGAATTGCTGATAATACGGCATTCTTCCTGCTTGGCGAAATGATTGAATGCACTGATACGGCTACCTTGTTTTCTACTCCAAAGGATAAGCGTACAGAGGAATACATTACAGGAAGGTTCGGCTAATGAGAGAGTATTTTGATTTGGAATTAAAAGCACTTAACGATAAACTCATTGAAATGGGCGCTTTGGTTGAAGGTGCAATAAAAAATACGATAACCATTATTACAAACGGTGAATACGATAAACTTGAAACATCAAGAATTATTGAAGAAAAAATCAATACGATGGAGAGAGAAATACAAAGCTATTGTTTAAATCTCCTCCTTTTACAGTCGCCTGTTGCAGGTGACTTAAGAACGGTGTCTTCGGCTCTTAAGATGATTACCGACCTTGAAAGAATCGGTGATCAGGCTATTGACATTGCGGAAATGTCAACTTATTTGAAAGACTGCGAAAACATTTATTCAATGACTCATCTTTCTGAAATGGCAGAGCGTTCTTCAAATATGGTAACAACGGCTATTAACGCTTTTGTTAAAAAAGACTTGAAACTTGCAAAGACCGTAGCTACTATGGACGACGCTATTGATGACCTTTTCAATAAGGTAAAACAAGAGGTTGTCGATATTATAAACGCAAACAAAGAACTTGATCAGCAGGCTATAGATGTTTTGCTTATTGCAAAGTATTTTGAAAAAATCGGCGACCATGCGGAAAATATCGGTGAATGGGTTGTGTTTTCAATTACAGGAAAGACAGTATAACATTTGATGATTTTTGTTGCAAATCAAGACTATTGTGATATAATTAGGTTTAAGGCGGAAGTATGTCTGCCTTAAATCTATATCGGGGAGTTAGAATTATATGTTTATTTATATTGTAGAAGACGATACAGACATCAGGGAGCTTGAAACCTACGCACTGAAAAACAGCGGTTATGAGGTTAAAAGCTTTGGAGAAAGCAAGAGCTTTTTTAAAGCGTGTGCGGAAATAAAGCCGCAGCTTGTTATTCTTGATGTAATGCTTCCCGATTTTGACGGATTGTCTGTACTTGAAAAATTAAGAAAAGACAAGTCTACAAAAAATATTCCGGTTATTCTTGTTACCGCAAAGTCAAGTGAGATGGATAAGGTAAAAGGACTTGATATGGGTGCCGACGATTACCTTACAAAGCCGTTCTCCGTACTTGAACTTATTTCAAGAGTAAGGGCGATTTTAAGACGCTGTACGGTAGAAGAAAAGCCCGAAACCGTGGAACTTGGCGGAATTGTTCTTGACGATTCAAAGCATATTGTAACTTCAAACGGAGAACAGTGTAGCCTTACATACAAGGAGTACGAATTGCTCAAATATCTGCTTAACAATAAAGGTATGGCACTCACAAGAGAGAACATTATCATTAATGTTTGGGGTTACGATTTCGAGGGAGAGAGCCGTACGGTTGATATGCACATTACAACTCTAAGACAAAAACTCGGAGAATGCGGCAATCTTATTAAAACCGTGCGTAATGTAGGATACAAGGCAGGAGAATGATAAATGAAACTAAGAAAAATTCTTTTAAAAAGATTTATAATCACCGCTGGTGTATCCATTCTTTTGACGGCTGTTTTTTCAACAGCCGCTTTCTGGTTTATTTTTTCTTCTTCGGAAAAAACAACATTAAAAGATTATGCAAATATAGCCGCAAATCTTTATAATAAAAACAGCAGCTATGAATTGCTGCACGATTTAAGTTCATCACGAATAAGAGTTACATTGCTCGACGGCAACGGAAATGTTCTTTTGGAAAGCGATGACGGCGTTGATGTTACAAAAATGGGAAATCACTCCAATCGTCCCGAATTTATAAATGCAATGAAAAACGGATACGGCGATGACAGCAGAAAATCAGAAACACTCGGCAATGTTACATATTATTATGCTGTAAAAACTTCAAACGGAAATGTTTTGCGATTGTCTGAAACTATGGAAAACGGCTACTCCATTTTTATGCACCTTGTTCCGATTTTGTTTGCCGTAATAATTATTGTATTTATTCTTTGCTGTGTGCTTTCAAAAAGGTCAACGAAAAAAATTATTGCGCCTATAGAAAATCTCGAAAGCAATGTTGACGGCAATCAATATGAAGAATTAAGTTCAATTTCCCGCACCATTTCAAGTCAGCAAAAGCAGATTAACAAGCAGGTTTCACGCTTACAGCTTGAAAAAGACAGAATAGACACGCTTATTCAAAATATGTCCGAGGGCTTTATAATGCTTGATATGGATAAGAATATGCTTATGTGTAATCATTCCGCTTCAAAATATCTCGGCACGGATTCAGAGGGCACTGTTGGCGAAAGTCTTATTTCATTTTCACGCAATGAGGTTTTGTGCGAATGTGTTGACAAGGCTTTCAGCGGTGAACGCAGCAGCAATGAAGGCAGTATAAATGGCAGAGTATTGCAGATAATTGCAAGTCCGGTGTATTCCAACAGCGAACAAAAAGGTGTAATCTGTCTTATAATTGATATTTCGGCTAAACGAAAAGCCGAAAAAATGAGGCGTGAATTTACCGCAAATGTTACCCACGAGTTAAAAACTCCGCTCACTTCAATTTCGGGTTATGCGGAAATTATAGAAAGCGGAATTGTTGCACCGGAAGATATTGAAAGATTTGCCGGAAAAATTCATAAAGAATCAGGCAGACTGCTTTCTTTGATTGGCGATATTATAGAGCTTTCCGAACTTGACGAAAACACAAGACCCGTAAATTACGATAAGGTCGATTTGTCGGGACTTTCAAGAGAGGTAGCGGAAGATTTACATACAAATGCAAATAAACACGAGGTTGTCATTAAAGTTAATGCGGAAGATAAAATTTTAATAAACGGCAATCGTAACCAACTTTATGAACTTGTTTATAACCTTTGTGACAATGCGATAAGATATAACCGCAAGGGCGGAAATGTTACCGTTACTGTTAAAAAAGAGGACGAAAACGCCGTTCTCAGTGTTGCGGATACGGGAATCGGTATTCCGTTAAAACATCAAAAACGAGTTTTTGAGCGCTTTTACAGAGTTGACAAAAGCCGTTCTAAAGAAACCGGCGGTACAGGTCTTGGACTTGCAATTGTAAAACATATTGCCGAAAGACATGACGGTACTATTACATTAAAGAGTAATGAAAACGGTACGGTATTTACATTTAAAGTAAAAGCATTGTAAAAATTATAAAATGTACTTTTAGCAAAATTAAATATTAATATTTAATATTACGGCTGCGTCTTGTTTAAGTCTTACTTATATACAGGGCGCAGTTGTTGTTGTGTAAAAAACTTTACATAGATTTTACAAATGCAAAATAAAACTTTGACTTAATACTAATATCATTACAAAGGAAAAGGAGAGTTTAGGGATATGGATATTTTTTCGATTCTTCAGCTGTTGAGTGGCTTGGCACTCTTTTTGTATGGTATGAATACAATGGGTGACGGCCTTGAAAAATTCTCGGGCGGTAAACTTGAAAAAACTCTTGAAAAAATGACTAACAATACTTTCAAGGGATTTTTGCTCGGTGCAGCCGTTACAGCTGTTATACAGTCATCATCCGCTACTACGGTTATGGTAGTCGGCTTTGTAAACTCCGGTATTATGAAGCTAAGACAGGCAATAGGAATTATTATGGGTGCTAATGTCGGCACAACAGTTACAGCGTGGATTTTAAGCCTCTCGGGTATTGAGGGCGACAGCGTATTTATGCAACTGCTTAAACCGACATCTTTTTCTGCTGTTTTCGCTTTTATAGGCATAATTCTTATTATGTTTACAAAGAGCGACAGTAAGAAAAACCTTGCGTCTATTCTTTTGGGATTTGCAATTTTAATGTTCGGTATGGATTCTATGAGTTCTGCGGTAGCACCTCTTTCTAACGATCCTAACTTTGCAAATCTTCTTACAGTCTTTAATAACCCTGTATTCGGTATTATTGCAGGTGCATTGCTCACAGCAATTATCCAGAGTTCAAGCGCATCGGTCGGAATATTGCAGGCACTTTCCAAAACAGGTGCGATTACATACTCAATGGCAATTCCGATTGTAATGGGTCAGAATATAGGTACTTGCGTAACTGCCTTGATTTCTTGTATAGGTGCAAAGAAAAACGCTAAGCGTGCTGCTTTGGTACACCTTTATTTTAATATTATAGGTACACTTGTAATTTGTGCGCTGTTCTACGGTTCAAATTTAATATTCCAATACGGATTCCTGGACGATGTAGTTGCCGAGGCAAATATCGCTGTTATCCATACAGCATTTAACATTGCAGCAACAGCTATGTTACTTCCTTTTACACGCCAGCTTGAAAAACTCGCTTGCCTTACAATTAAGGATACGGAAGAAGAAAGTGAAACACCATTCCTCGACGAGCGTTTCCTCAACACACCTTCACTTGCAACAGACCGTGCTTTAAATGTTACGGAAAAAATGGCAAGACTTTCGGAGGGTACACTTCTCGGCGCACTTGAAATGGTTGGTAATTATAACGAAAAAGCGGCTGACACCCTTTCTGAAAACGAAGACACAATTGATATGTACGAAGATGTAATTTCGACATATCTTGTAAAACTAAGTCAGAAAAATCTTTCTGAAAACGACAGTAAAAGTGTTCAGAGAGTTTTGCACGGTATAGGTGATTTCGAGAGAATCAGCGACCACGCAATGAATATTGTCGGTGCCGCAAAAGAAATTGAGGAGAAAAAAGCGGTTTTCTCCGAAGGGGCTATGGCGGGTCTTAATGTTATGATGGACGCTATAAAAGAGATTATAAATAATGCAACGCTTGCATTTATCAATAACGATGTAAAACTTGCGGCGAAAGTTGAACCTCTTGAACAGGTTATTGACCGCATCAGAGATAAACTTAAAGAGGCTCATGTTAAGCGTCTTACAAACGGCGAATGTACAATAGAACTCGGATTTATTTTCTCTGACCTTATTACAAGTATGGAAAGAGTTTCCGACCATTGTTCAAACATTGCGGTCGGTGTTATTGAAATCAACAACAACGGCTACGATGCACACGAATATTTGCACGAACTTAAAAATTCCGATGATATTCAGTACAACGCAGACTATAAGGAATACAAGAAAAAATATGCACTTCCCGCAGCTGCTTTGAAAAAATAATTTATTTAACCCACAGCAAATTTCAGCTGTGGGTTTTTTATTATGCAGATGACAAAATGTGAATTTTGTGTTATTATATATTATTATGACTATTGTTGAATAGGGGTAGATTAGTTTGGCAAAAGCAGTCCCGCTTTTTAGCGGCAGTAAAGGTAACAGTTATTTTCTGGGTACGGCAACACAGGGCGTGCTGATAGACGCAGGTCGTTCATGCAAACATATTGAAAATGCATTACTTACAAATTCAATAGATCCACGCATAATAGGTGCGGTATTTATTACCCACGAGCATACAGACCATTGCAGTGCCGTAAAAGTGCTTGCATCACGCTATAATTTTAAGGTGTATGCAAGTCAGGGTACACTTGAGGCGCTTGAAAGGGCAAATCGTCTGGATAACCGCTTTGAAACCGAGGTTATCGAAAACGAAGTTGCAGTAGGCGATATGCTTATTAAAAGAATCGATACTCCGCACGATGCCGCTGAAAGCTGTTGCTACAGTGTTACGCTTGCAGACGGAAAGACTGCCACAATAGCAACTGATATGGGATATATGACCGATGATGTAAGAAATGCCGTTGCACACAGCAATTTTGCGGTTATTGAGTCAAACCACGATGTTGATATGCTGAAAAACGGCCCGTATCCGTTTGTACTCAAAAAGCGAATACTCTCTAAATACGGTCATTTGTCTAATCCTGATTGTGCCGCCGAGCTTGCGGGACTTGTGCAGTCAGGTACTTTAAGACTTATGCTCGGTCACTTAAGCGAGCAAAATAATACTCCCTCAATAGCGCTTAATACAGCTGTAAACGAACTTTCAAAGTACGGAATGAATAGGGGAATAGATTATACTCTCGATGTAGCGCCCGTAGAAACTAATGCTAAATCGGTAATTTTTTAATGGTGAAAGATGATTAGAATAAATATAATTTGTATAGGAAAAATTAAAGAGAAATATTTTACAGACGCAATTTCCGAATACGCAAAACGACTTACTGCCTTTTGTAAATTTGCGGTAGTTGAACTTGCGGAAGAAAAAATAAGAAATAACAATCCGAACGGGGCTGAAATTTCAGAGGTAATTGAGGCAGAGGGAGAAAGAATACTTAAGAAAATCGGTGCAGGTGATTATGCGGTGGCAATGTGCATTGAGGGCAAACAGCTTTCAAGCGAAGAACTTTCTGCAATGCTCAACAATGCGGCAATTACAGGAAAAAGTACGGTGGATTTTATTATCGGCGGAAGTTACGGACTTAGCAATAAGGTAAAAAACAGAGCGGATTTCAAACTTTCTATGAGTAAAATGACATTTCCTCATCAGATGGCAAGAATGGTACTGTCGGAACAGATTTACCGTGCGTTTGAAATTTCTACCAACGGCAAATATCATAAATAGAGGTAAAAGATGGCTTTAGACGGAATTTTTTTAAGATATATAAAACACGAAATAGAAACCGAGGCGCTCGGTGCCAGGGTATCGCAGATTTATCAGCCGAACAGAGATGAACTTGTATTTGCGATGCGTACCTTTAACGGCAATAAAAAACTTTTGCTTTCGGCAAGGGCAAATTCACCAAGGGTGCATTTTTGCGGCAATACACCTGAAAATCCCGCTTCACCGCCTATGTTTTGTATGCTTTTGCGTAAGCGTATCGGCGGCGGAAAGCTGGTTGCGGTTCGTCAACAGGAATGTGACAGAGTGCTGTTCCTTGATTTTGAATGTGTAAACGAACTCGGCGATACCGTTCTAATAACAGTAGTTTGCGAAATTATGGGAATGTACAGCAATATTATTATTGTGGATTCAAACGGAGTAATTATTGATTCCCTCAAGCGTGTTGACCTGACTATGAGCAGCCGTAGACTTGTGCTTCCAAATATAAAATACGAACTTCCCGAGGCGCAGGATAAACTTTCAATTCTTAAACATTCGGCAGAAGAAATAGCGGAAAAAACAGTTGATTTTGACGGCGAAATGATGCTTAACAAGGCACTGCTAAGGGCAATTCAGGGTGTATCGCCTCTTGTGTGCAGAGAACTTGAGTACAGAGTGGGCGAGGGCACAACTACCCGTATGGATAAACAGCATTATGACAGACTTGTTGATGTGCTCAATAATTTGTATGTAAATGTTAATAAATATGCAGGCAAACCGTGTATGGTTATAAGAGATGACGGCAAGCCGATTGATTTTACATTTACAGATATTGAGCAATACGGAAATTTTGCTCAAATAAAGCACTTTGACACATATTCACAACTTCTTGACAGCTTTTACGAAACCAGAGATTCAAGAGAGAGAATGAGGGTCAAATCTCAAGACCTTACAAAAATGCTTGTTAATTTAAGCGAAAGAATTTCCCGTAAACTTGCAAAGCAAAAGATTGAACTTAAAGAATGTGCAAATCGTGAACAGCTTAGAATAAACGGCGATTTGTTGCAGGCAAATCTCTACCGTATTGAGCGTGGCGCATCTTTTGCGGAAGTGGAAAATTTTTACGATGAAAATATGTCGCTTATCCGCATAAAACTCAATCCTGCAATTTCTCCGGCGGCAAATGCTCAAAAATATTATAAAGATTATCAAAAAGCGAAAAATGCAGAGCATATTTTGACCGAACAGATTGAGAAAGGCAGGTCAGAGCTTGAATACATTGATTCTGTACTTGATACGGTAAGCCGTGCGGAGAGTGAGCGTGAACTTGCGCAGATAAGGGAAGAGCTTACCGAGCAGGGATATTTACGCAAACAAAAGGGCAAGCAAAGACAGCAGGCGGCACTGCCGCCGCTTGAATTTACTTCAAGTGACGGATTTAAAATTTTGGTAGGCAGAAACAATACTCAAAATGATAAACTTACATTAAAAATTGCAAATAAAAATGATATGTGGCTGCACACAAAAGATATTCACGGTTCGCATACAGTTGTTTTTGCGGAAGGCAGAGAAATTAGCGATACCGCAATTTTAGAGGCGGCACAGCTTGCCGCATATTACAGTAAAGCAAGAGAAAGCAGTCAAGTGCCTGTAGATTACACGCTTGTGCGTTATGTAAGCAAGCCAAGCGGTGCAAGACCGGGTATGGTTATTTATGTAAATAACAAAACTGTTTATGTCACACCGAAAGCAAATATTTCCGAATAAAAAACTCGGCAATCTTTACGGTTGCCGAGTTTTGTGCTGTCAGTTAATATAATCAAGATATTTTAAGAACCGTTTTACGGCAGGTACGAATTATTTCAGAAATCAGATGGTACTTAAAGGCGAAAGCGATAAAGCGGTAAAGCCTGTTCTCAACAATCCGTCAACACCAAAGGGTGTTAAGTATTCGGGTACAATGACTTATGCGGTAGCTCTTACCGACGCTGAATAATTTACCTACACGCTGAAAAAGTTATCTAAACTTTTCCTTCCCTTACAGCAGATCGTTACACTACAGTAGCGGTCTGTTTTTATTTATAATATCTTTAATTTTCTAAAAAAGTATGTTATAATTAAGCAAAATAACAAAATTAGGAATGATGTTATGAAATTTATGCATTTATCCGATCTGCATCTCGGAAAGCGTGTAAACGGCTATTCTATGCTTGAAGATCAGAAATATATATTGATAAAAATTATAAATATAATTGACGAACAAAAGCCACAGGCTGTAATAATTGCAGGCGATGTATATGACAAACCTGTCCCTTCCGCAGAGGCTGTACAGTTGTTTGATGACTTTTTATACAAACTTACTGAAAGAAGTTTGCAGGTAATTGTAATAAGCGGTAATCACGATTCGCCGGAGCGTATTGCGTTTGGTTCTCGTTTTATGGGTAAAAGCGGAATACATATGTCACAGGTGTATAACGGCAGTACGGATTTTGTTTCGCTTACAGATGATTACGGAAAAATTAATTTTTATCTTTTACCGTTTATTAAGCCGTCAAATGTAAGAAGATTTTTTGAAGATGAAGAAATCAATACCTATACCGAAGCAATTCGTGTGGCAATATCAAATATGAACATAGATAAAAATGCCAGAAATGTAATTGTTACACATCAGTTTGTAACAGGCGCAGAACGCTCGGATTCCGAAATTATCGCAGTAGGCGGAACCGACAATGTGGATTCGTATGTTTTTGACGATTTTGATTATGTGGCGCTCGGTCATATTCACCGTCCGCAAAATGTCGGTAAATCTACTGTTCGTTATTGCGGTACACCGTTAAAATATTCGTTTTCGGAAATAAATCACGAAAAATCCGTTACAATAGTTGAAATTAAAGAAAAAGAAGATATAGATGTTACGACAATACCGCTTATTCCTTTGCATGATATGCGAGAAATAAAAGGAAGTTACGATGAACTTGTAAACAGAGAAAACTATGAGGGTACTGCCACAGAAGATTATCTGCATATTATACTTACAGATGAAGATGATGTGCCGTATGCGGTAGAAAGACTGCGCAATATTTATCATAATTTAATGAAACTTGATTATGACAATACGAGGACAAGGTCATCGTATGACATCACGCAGGCGCAGGGAACTGAAAGAAAATCGGAAATTGAATTAGTTTCGGAGTTTTTTGAAAAACAGAACGGAAAGCAAATGACAGAACAACAGCTTGAATATGCAAGTGATTTAATAGAACAGATAAAGGAGGAGTCATTGTGAGACCGATAAGACTTGTTATGTCTGCATTCGGCCCGTATGCGGGTAAACAGGAAATAGATTTTGACAAGCTTGGAGTCAGCGGTCTGTATCTGATTACGGGCGACACAGGCGCAGGTAAAACCACAATTTTTGACGGTATAAAATATGCGCTTTACGGTGAAGCAAGCGGAAACAACCGTGATTCATCTATGCTTCGTTCAAAATATGCGGATAACGATACTCCTACAACAGTTGAACTGACCTTTGTAAACGGCAACAAGCAGTATACCGTGAAACGCAATCCCGAGTATGAAAGGAAAAAGGCGAGAGGAAACGGTTTTACAAAACAATCGGCAGGCGCAGAATTGGTGTTGCCCGACGGCAGAGTAGAAACCAATAAAAAGGTTGTTGATACAAAAATTGAAGAAATACTCGGTGTAAACGACGCTCAATTTTCACAAATTGCAATGATAGCACAGGGAGATTTTCTAAAACTTCTGCTTGCCGATACCAAGGAAAGGCAGAAAATTCTAAGAAATATCTTTAAAACAGACATATATCTTGAATTTCAGGACAGAGTAAAATCCGATTTCAGCAAAATAAAAGACGAACTCAAAATAAAAAAAGTAAGCGTAGATAACGATATAAAAAATATCGGATGCAGTGAAGAAAATGTGCTGTATATAGAAACCCAAAAGGCTAAAAACGGCGAATTATCGGTGGTTGAGGTAATTGAACTTATAAACAAAATTATTGACGAGGATACGCAAAAATCAAAATTATTATATCAGCAGACCGAAAAATCAGAAGAAAAAATCAGCAGTATTACTGAAATAATTTCAAAAGCCGAGGAACAGAATAAAAACCGTGAATTGCTTGCAACGGCAAAAAATAAGTACGAGCAGGCATTGCCGAAATCTGAAGAATTAAAAAAGCTCTATGATATTGAAAAGCAGAAAGAGCCGATTACACAGGAAATTGAAAAGAATGTAACTATACTTGAACAACAGCTTAATGATTATGATGAACTTGATTTGTTGGAAAATAAAATCAAGAGTAATTCAAATAATCTTGAAAAATGCAAAATCGACTGTCAGACAAACGAAACTAAACTTGCGGAATATAATTCAAGTTTAAAGTCATATGAAAAAGAGAGTTCTGAACTTGAAAATTCTTCAGAAAATAAAGTGAAATTCAGTACTGAACTTGAAAAAATCGCTGCCAAAGAAACTGAATTTGTAAGTCTGCAAGAAGAGATAAAAAATCTTGAAATAATTAAAAAAGCATTTTTAACTGCTCAAAAGGAATACAGCGTCGCTCAAGAAAAAGCTACTGTCAAAAAAGAAATTGCAGATAAAATGCGCCTTGAGTTTAACAGTGAGCAAGCGGGTATAATAGCAGAAACCTTGGTTGACGGTGAGCCTTGCCCCGTATGCGGTTCTTGCACTCATCCGCATAAGGCGGAAAAGGCTGTGAACGCACCTACCGAATCAGAGGTAAAAAAGTCCGAAAAAGACGCAAAAGATTTACAGGATAAGGCAAATGTTTTAAGCAGTAAAGCAGGCGAGAAAAAAGGCATTTACGACAATGCAAAAAACACTGCGGAGAATAATTTCGAAAAGTTAAAAACAGATGCTGATTTTAAAAATGCCGAAACGGTAATATCGGAAAAACTCAAAGAAATATCCGAGCAAAAGCAGGATTTAAATTTAAAAATTGCCGAAGAAAATAAAAAATTAGGACGAAAAGCCGAAATTTTAAAATTAACGGAAGATACCAAAGAAAAAATCAGCAAAATTAATGAATCAATTACAAATCTTAAGGCTGATATATCTTCATATTCTGCAGCTATAGATGAGCAAAATAAACGAAAGGAAAATTTACGGGGAAAACTTAAATTTGAAAACAAAACAGCGGCTTTAAACGAGAAATCAAAACTTGAAAAGAAAATTGAACAAAACAAAGCCGAATTGTTAAAAGCCGAAAATGCGTATAAAGAGTGTGAAAAATCAGTCAATGAATTTAAAACGCAAATAACACAACTAAACGATATTTTAAAAGATGTTGAAGAGATTAACATTGACGAGAAAAAACAGGAGAGAGATACTGTTTCAAAAGAGAAAAAACAGATTACGGATTTAAACAATATAATCACACAGCGTATAATTGCAAATAATACCGTTCTTAAAAATCTTTCTGCTCAAGCGGCAGATCTTGCAAAGCTGGAAGAAAGGTGGAAACTTATAAATTCACTTTCCGATACGGTAAACGGCAACATAACGGGTAAGCAGAAAATCACTCTTGAAACTTATATTCAGACTGCATTTTTTGATAAAATAATAGCTCGTGCAAATGTTCATCTTATGAAAATGTCGGGAAGTAAATACGACCTCAAACGAAAAGATGTTGCGGATAATTTAAGTAGTAAAAGCGGACTTGACTTAAATGTTATTGACCATTACAACGGTACGGAGCGAAGTGTAAAAAGTTTATCGGGCGGCGAATCCTTTATTGCATCGCTTTCACTTGCGCTTGGACTTTCCGATGAGATACAGGCATCGGCAGGCGGCATTAAAATGGAAACAATGTTTGTCGACGAAGGATTCGGTTCGCTTGATGAAGAAACTTTAAGACAGGCAATGCAAGCACTGTCGGGACTTTCGGAAAATAATCGACTTGTCGGTATCATATCTCATGTGGCTGAACTTAGAAGTGAGATAGACAAACAGCTTGTCGTAACTAAAGAAAAGTCAGGCGGCAGCAAGGTTGAATTGAAACTTAATTAGCAATTTGCAGGTTTGACATTTTTACACTAAATATGTTATAATCAATTGTAAATATCGGGGAATTGTACGCTGTTTACAATTCCTCTTTTCTATTAAAAAAAGAGGCGGTAAGATGAAAAAAATTATTGCACTTCTGCTTGTTGTGTTAACTGTTTTGCTTTGCGGTTGTTCGATGGGGGACGGAAGTATTCGATTCGGAGCGGCAGGTTTGGGCGGTGTTTATCACCAGGCGGCAACTTCATTAAAACAGCTTGCCGAAAATGACAGCGCTCTTAAGATTGAAGTAAAGACCACAGCAGGCTCTGCGGCAAATGTTCGTTTGCTGTCACAAGGTTATCTTGATGCGGCAATTGCTCAATCTGATATTATAAGCGATGCATATAACGGAGAAAATTCATTTAAAACAGCATATAAAGATTACAGCGCTGTTGCGGCTCTTTACACCGAAGTGTGCCATATTATAGTAAGGGCAGATTCTGACATTAACAGCGTTCATGATTTACTCGGTAAAACGGTCAGCGTCGGTGAAGAGGAATCGGGTTCACAACTCAATGCAAAACAGATTTTATCCGCATACGGTTTGAATGAAAAAATGGTTAAAGAGGAAAACTTTAATTATGCGGATTCAGCCAAGGCACTCGTATCGGGTGAGGTTGACGCTTTGTTTTGGACAGTCGGCATAAACGCCACAGTTGTGGAAGAACTTTCAAGACAGTGCGACATAAAACTTCTTAGCATTGACAAAGAAGCGTCAGACAAGCTTAAATCAGCGTATTCGTACATTGACTGCAAGGTTGACGGAAACACATACAACGGTCAGACTAAGGATGTAAATACCATTGGAGTAAAATCGGTACTTATTGTAAGTGACAGACTTTCAAATGATAAGGTGAAAACACTTACAAAACTTGTGTTTGATAACGCAAACGAACTTCAGCTTACTGTTTCGGCTGACCTTGATATTATAGAAAAAGATGCCGTAACAGGTGTAAATATTCCGTTCCACAGCGGTGCGGCAGAATATTACAGTGAAAAAGGCATTGAAGTAAAAACAGCAGAATAACTGCGAAAGGAATGTAAACATTGAGCATTACACTTGATATGTATCAGACAATCGCAGTTGCTGTAGTTGTACTGATATTAGGAGCTTTCCTTAAAAGAAAAATTTCTTTTCTTGAAAAATTCTGTATTCCCGCACCGGTAATCGGCGGATTGATATTCGCAATATTTACTTTGATTTGCTATTCTACAGGAATACTTGAAATTGATTTTGACGATACTTTAAAAGAAGTATGTATGGTATTTTTCTTTACCTCGGTAGGTTTCCAGGCAAACTTAAAGGTACTTAAAAGCGGTGGAAAACCGTTGCTTATTTTTCTTGTACTTGTAATTGTTCTTATAATAACTCAGAACTTCACAGCCATAGGACTTGCAAATCTTCTCGGACTTGATTCGCTTACGGGTATGACAACGGGTTCAATCCCAATGGTAGGCGGTCACGGTACGGCAGGTGCATTCGGTCCGGTGCTTGAGGACTTCGGTATTAGCGGAGCAACAACTGTATGCACTGCGGCGGCAACATTTGGTCTTATTGCAGGTTCGCTTATGGGTGGCCCAATCGGCAACAGACTTATTAAAAAGCACAATCTTCTTGAAACAATCAAAAATGATGACGATACTCTTCTTGTTGAAGAAGAAGAAAAGCACGAAAGACATTTTTCGATGTATGCGCCGGCTGTATTTCAGCTTATAATTGCGGTAGGCATCGGCACGATATTTTCAAAATTGCTCTCGCTCACAGGTATGACATTTCCAATCTACATCGGAGCAATGATTGCAGCGGCAATTATGCGTAATATCGGCGAATACACAGGCAAAATCACAATTCATATGGGTGAAATTAACGACCTCGGCGGTATTTGCCTTTCGCTTTTCCTCGGCATTGCAATGATTACACTAAAACTCTGGCAGCTTGCTGACCTTGCACTTCCGCTTGTTATATTGCTTGCAGGACAGGTAGCTCTAATGTTCCTATTCTCTTATATTGTGGTTTTCAATGTAATGGGCAGGAATTACGATGCGGCGGTATTAGTAGCCGGTACTTGCGGATTTGGTATGGGCGCAACTCCTAACGCTATGGCAAATATGCAGGCAATCTGTGAAAAGTATGAGCCTTCTGTAAAAGCATATCTGATTATTCCTATAGTAGGCAGCTTGTTTGCAGATTTTCTTAACAGCCTTACAATCACATTCTTTATTAATCTGTTGTAAAATGGAGGTAATATTATGAAGGATAAGGATAAATATTTTGTAGAAACCGAAAACCTTGCTTTTCCTGAAATTCACACAGGTAAGGTAAAGCAAATATCAAGCGAAAAACCTAATGCCGACGAATCTGTTATTTATGATACAGTGGCAGTTCCCGAAATTCATATAAAAAAGAAAAAAGATAAGCACAGCAAATAATAACAAAGAGCCGTACATTAATTTGTGCGGCTCATTTTGTCAGTCTTTAAATAAAATTTGATAATTTAGCATATATGACAAAAAGTGATTGACAATGCTTGTTATATATAGTATAATGATAGTCTTAAAACAGGCTAAACTTTGTTTATATCCGGGGATGTAAAGGCTTCGACGGGGAGCGTGAACCTCGGTAAGCGAGCAGTGGTGCGGAGAGCCACTATAAAATCCGCAACTTTTAAAATAACTGACAAAACTACAGTTAGATTAGCAGCGTAAGCTGCTCGTTCCTGCATAGAGCACCACGGCTATGCAAGGGGCGTCGATTAGTGGTAAATGTGAATGCGGCAGTGCCTCGGGCAGCATCACACATTAGAGGCTACCGAGCCGTATAACCTGTTGTCGGGTGCTGCGGTAAGGGAATTTTAAAACGACAACTACGCTCGTAGAAAGCCTTGGCAAATACTTTTCGGACAGGGGTTCGATTCCCCTCATCTCCACCAAATAAGAACCGCAATTTTGATACAAAGCGTATCTTAATTGCGGTTCATTTTTATCTCTTAAAAACGGCTTGTAATCAGTATTTACGGCATTTTTGCCGATTAGTAAAGTGTCAGAGTGAATAAAAAATACGGCTGTTTTGTAATAAAAAAGGCAGCCGTTGAGTGTGTTTTTAGAGCCGATTTTTTATTCTGACACAAAACTTTTTGACCGTTTCATTTTTAAAAATAAGCGTTTCATTTTTCAAAATCAGAATTTATAACGGATGTCCTGTTTTTGGTTCATCTGTCTTGTTAAAATAAACACATAAATAAAAGAAAACTGATTGACTATTATGTAAAATAATGATACTTTTATTATGAGGTGATTGTATGTGTACTCCGCATTTTGAAATTCAGAACGGTGTTCTGACAAAGTGCAGAATGTCGGGAGTAGAAGAAAATGTGACTGTAACAATTCCTGACGGTGTAACAAGCATCGGAAAAGATGCTTTTGGGGGTTGTGACGCACTGAAAAGCATAACAATTCCTGACAGTGTGATAAGCATTGGGGATAAGGTTTTTGCTGGATGCACAACCTTGGAAAACATAACAATACCAAACGGTGTAATAAACATTGAAAATTATGCCTTTGCAGGATGTAATTCGTTGCAAAGCATAAATGTAAGCGAGGGTAATTCCAATTATTTGTCTTGTGGAGGTGTATTGTTCGACAAGTCCAAAAGCGTACTTATTAAATATCCGGAAGGGGAAAAAGATACATCTTATATCATTCCTGATGGCGTAACAAGCATAGGTGATTTTGCTTTTATGTATTGTATATCATTGAAAAGCATAACAATTCCCGAAAACGTTACAAGCGATGAGGTCACGGTGACAGTCAAGGTAAACCCGATTGCCATGAAAATGTGGGCACTGAAATATTCAAGGCATATCAAGGTCATTTTTCCGCAAAGCCTTGTTGATGAAATTAAGGCTGATATTGATTTTGCTAAGAAAAATTATGAATAAAAAGGAGTAATTATTGATGAAACAAATTAATTTAAACAAAATTAACTGCTGGATTATTAATCTTATGCCATTTCCTAAGGATGAAAGATATTCATCTGAGGTTTTACCTTTTCAACAAGAATGCATTAAAAATAATATTTTTGGTATGGGTTGGGCGACAAAAATAATTGACGAAATTGCAGACAACGAAGAGATTACTGAAGAAAACAAAGCAAAGTATGAATCAATGGTTGAAATAGACCGTCCTCAATACAAAGAATCATATAAGTCCGCACTTAAAATGTACCAAAACATTGCTGACGGCGATTTAGTGATAATGCGTCTGAAAAATTCTCATTTCTATTTAGGCAGAGTTGATGGCAAGGCAAAGTATATTCAAAGATTTTCTGTTAATGGTGCTAATAGGCTATCATGGGGATGTAATGTAAAGGAATGGTTTGAATTTGAAAATGAAGAAGAATTACCATCTGATATAATTGGAAGATTTTCACAAAGATATCATTCTACCATTCAGAGAGTTGCAAATAATAAATTAAAAATTATGATAATTGCATCTTATGAAAGAGCATCCAAGACTACGGAATTTAATATCCCTAAGCCCTTGTTAAATCAAGATAATTTTGTAACGAGTTTAAACTATATGGAGTTGGAGGACCTCGTTAGTCAGTTTATTTATGAAAGGCATTATAAAGAGGGATATATTTTATTGCCCTCTTCCTGTAAAATTAACAAACAAAATTATGAATTTAGCTTTGTAAGCGTAAATAGAAATCCTATAACCTGCCAGGTCAAAAATCAAAGTGACGACATTATTCCAAATGAATATAATGATGAAAAGAGTTATGATAAAATCTATCTTTTTTCAGGAAAATGGAAAGACGAGGATATTGATAAATATAGAAAAGAATATGTCGGCACAAATATTTATATAATTAGTAAGGAAGAATTGTATAACGAGTTAATGAAAAATTCATATCTAAAAGCTAAACTTGAAAAATTCTATGATATATAATAATTGCTCAGGTATTTGTTATGCCTGTAGGACAAACAATAATATTTTCGGCGCAATCTGCGGAGATATTTTAGGTTCAACATTTGAGTTTGAAAAGAAGAAATACAATAATATTTCAGAAATTGATTTGTTCAGAGACGGTAGCCATTTTACTGATGACACTGTGTTGACCCTTGCTGTTGCTGACTGGTTGTTGCATGATCTGAATGATTATGAAAATGATGATTACTTTAAAGACAAGTTAGTGAAAAGAATGGTTGACTATGTTTGCAGAAAATATAAAAATCAACCACTGGGATACGGATTTAGTTTTTGGCAATGGTGCAACAAAGCCTATCTGATTGATGAATACGAACCTTATAACAGTTTTGGAAACGGTTCTGCAATGAGAGTAAGTCCCGTTGGGTGTTTTTTTGACACTATGGAAGAAACTATGCGTTTTGCAAAATTATCTGCTGACATAACCCATAATCATCCTGAGGGCGAGAAAGGCGCAATGTGTATAGCGGCTGCAATTTTTCTTGCGAGAAACGGAAAATCTAAAGATGAAATTAAAGAATATATTATCAGAGAATTTGGCTATTCAGAACTTGATTTTTCGGTTGAAGTATTGCGTGAAAAAAGTAATTATAGTGTAACTTGTCAGGATACAGTTCATTTGGCAGTTGCTGCTTTTTTAGAAAGCACTGACTTTGAATCAGCTATAAAACTTGCAATTTCATACGGAAGTGATTCAGACACAATAGCTGCAATGGCAGGAAGCATCGCAGAAGCTTACTATAAAGAAATTCCTTTATACATTGCGAATTTTTGCAAGTGTAAACTTGATAAACATGCCGCTTGCTTGTGCAAAGAATTTTTTGATTTTGTAAACAAGCAATCTCAAAAAAACATATAAAAAACAATATCAGAACATTAAGGCAGGTGCAGAACTTGCCTTAATGTTCAAAGTAGGTTGAAAAATGTATCAACAGCGGTTTGATTGCAGCACAGTGGGGCAAAGTTAAAACGAAACTTAAACATAATAGACAAATATTCATAAACCGCAGGGAGTTGGATTCCTGCCATATGCAACTATTATTACATCTGCATTGTCACATTCTCTCATTACAAAAGAAGTGTTTGTTTTGTCTGTTTTAGGCAAAGGGTTGTCGATTGATGAGAAGAGATTGATTATTGAAACGGAGCCGAAATCATTTTTTACCGCTCCGTTTCTGACAAGCATGGTTGTTTGGTCAAAAATCAATTCATCGGCAGATGAGGGATAGGTCATTATTATTGCAAGCGACTTTTTGTTGCTGTCCCATTCTGCTTTCAACAAATAGCGGTCTTTTCTGTTTTTGGAAAAGACCGCTGTTGTTTTTACTGTGCTGTTTGTTTCAATTGTGTTCGCTATACTCATAGTTCAATACTCCTTTTTTAAAATAGTCAGCTTTGCCGACAATGTTTATTGCCCTGTCATTGTCAAGAACAATACATCCGTCAAGAAAATCATTGCCTATCAAGTCAATCCATTCAAATCTGCTTTCTGTTATTTTTGAGGATAAACCAAAACTTTTGTAATCGTCAAAGTCTTTTTCATTTTCAACATAAAAAATACCTCCGACTGTTTCAAGCGAACAATCAGATGTTTGTGTCAGAAGATTTGTGAAAAGATTTTTGATATACTTGGCAATGTAACAGTCCTTGATTTTTAATATATCATCAGGTGTAAATATTTCAATCATTTTCTTTTCCTCAGCTTTGTACCTGTGCAGAGAAGTGTAATAGCAGTTCCTGCACCTGTTGCAAACATTTCTACCGCTACTTTTGTTGTAAGTGCCATAATAAGTCCAAACATATTTTTTCCTCCAAATTAATTTTTTATGATGAGTTTTTCTGTTGCGAGTACAACGGTTGTTGTTACCGCAAAACCAAGTACAAACCAAAGTGCTTCCATTGTTCTGCTCCTTTCTGTCATTTATTTATGCAAAAATGCACCCACCGCCTTTTGGTGAGTGCATTTTCAGATGGTGAAAAATTATTTATTTTTTATATACACTTTTTGCAAATATATGCGTTTACTAAAAAATTGCATTACTTTCTTTTGTGGAAGAAACCACCGAATCCGCCTATGCCACCGTATGGACTTGACAAGCGTTTCCTCTTTTTCTCAAGATATTCTTTTGCTTCAACAGCTTCATCAATGTTTACGCCAAGATTTTTTATAATAAAATCTTTATATTTTTCGTATTCTCTGTCAAACTCCTCAATTGTAGAATATCGAAGTCCTTTTGCATATGATAAAGCTCTATCTTTTGCCGCTTGCTTTCTTGGAACGCTTGAAAATAATTTTGTTTTACAAAATTGTTTATCAAAATCACTTAGATATGTATTGATAGTTTCTAAATGCTTTTTAGAAACCTCAGAAGAAAATGTGTTGATAAATTTTTCTTTCTTTGCTAACAGGTCATTTTCATACGGCAATATCGGATTTGATTTTAAAGGCTGAATTTGTTTCATAAATTCAAGTATATCAGGTAATTCGCTTCTTGAAAAATCAGCACTTTCTCTTGTTTCACAGACCACACCGTCAACTGTTCGATATTTTAAATCAAAATCATCAAGTACGGAATTTATGTATGTAATACATTCGGACTCATCTGTAATGTCAAGTCTTATGTTTTTGCAATATTCGATTAAATCGTGTTTAGCTTTAACGGCATCTTCTTCTGTTGTACCCTGATTCTTTTTTACATAGTCAAGTGCCATAGATTCCTTTATTGCAGAAAAACCGTCTATGTCGAAGTATTCTGCCAATGTACTCAAACTTCCGTCATCACCGTAATTTTTTAATAAGTAATCATATATTTCAATGTTATACGGATTAAGAGAAAGTACATCTATGCAGATTTTTGAAATATTCTCTGAAGCAATTGAATTGCTTTTGAGGTTATTTATCAATCTTTGTGCTTTTTCGCTGTCGCAATCTTCAACATATCCCCAGTCATAATCTTGTCCGACTGTTTGCATAAATACCTCAATTACGGAATATGCTGAGTAATACACACCCTCAGAAAGTAAAATCTTAACTTCATTATTTTTGAATAATTTCTTCAGGTCTGATTCAGCCTGCATTTCGGTGAAAAAGTTGCCGACAGCATTTGCAACACTATGTGCCGCACCACTCGCCATATTCATAGCACCGACATCAATTTGATGGCTTATTGCAGTTATGGCATTTTCACCTATAGTAGCACCCTGCCAACGACCTCTGTTTTCTTTTCTTTGTTCTCTGTATTCTCTCTGAGCTTCAACATCACCCATAATAGAATACACTTTTTCGGCAACAGAGCAAAATCTTTCTTCAAATATTTCTGTGCAACCTGCGGATTCGATTAGTTCAGAAACGGCATTGGTGTCATAATCATATTCACCTAAATTTATAAAGGTATCTTTCAAATCTTCAACAACAATTGCCATACTGCTTTTAAAATCATCTTCTGCTTTAGAAATAATGTCCTCACAGTTATTATAGGATTTATAACCCTCATCAAACGAGTTTTGTGCTGATTTTGCAAGGCTTTTATACCATTTTCTTAAAGCATTGTATAAATTTCTTTCATTTGAAACTTTTATGTTGCCCACACATATATTAAATTTTTTTTCACAGTTTTCTTTTTGTAAAAATTCATTTAGATTCATTATTATCCTCCTGATTATTGTCAATTGGTTCGTTGTTGTCCATTTGCAGAGGCTTTTTCTTTTTTATTATGTAAACAATCAGAGCGACAATAGCTACAATTATTCCAATCCACCACGCTATATAGGAAATACAAATACTTGCTCCCCATAAAAGTACAAAAATGAATATTGCCAATGGTATGCAGTTTGTAATGGACGGAAACTTGTCTGCTATCAAAGCAAAAACAAATACTGCAATAATTAAACCTATGATTGAGATGATAATTTGTAACACTAAAATTCCTCCTAAGAATAAAAATATGATTTAAGCTGATTTGCTTAAATTGAGTTTAAATGATTTTTTAATAGTTTTCTGATTGTTCGTTCCGAATACGAGTATTTTGTCGCAATCAGATTGATTGATTCCGATGTTCCGTCATATGCCTTGAGTGCTTCTTCAAGGACAAATTCCTTAGAAAAAAGTCGGGTAGGAAAGTTTATCTGACTCCCTTTAAAGTTTTCATACAGTTTTACCACATTGTCAAAGCCTATGATTTCGCTCATTGTTTCATAAACTCCGTTTAATGTTGTGCGTTTTTGTTGATTTTTATCTATATCAATCACCTGCCTTGTTTCACCCTCTTTTTACATTATATAACAGCAAAATGGAAAAATCTTCCGTGCTTTTCCACGCAAAAGTGTAAAAATATATATAGACAAAAAATTCGGCAACAAAAAGTATATTGCAAGCCAAAACACCACACCACGCACTAAGCGTGAGATGTGGGGGAGGCAGTTTTAACTGCCTTGCAATATCCTTTTGTTTTGCCGAAAATTGGTGAGTTAAGGATATTCAAATTTATAGTATTTATATAGGTATTTATCACACTCCTTAAAAGCCTTTTAATTCACTCGGCAGACACAAGTATTTTTAAACCGTGACTTTCTCCGTGTCCGAATCATCTCCACCAAACAGGTATTGGACGAACACCTACTTTTTTGCAGGCGGCTTCGCCGTTAAATGTTCACTCTGATACAAACAGAAAACACCGCTTTAGATTAAGTTCTAAGGCGGTGTTTTGCTATACTCCAAAATCGGCACATTGGTGTTGTTTCCTGATTTTCTGTAAAATGAAAACACAATAAAACACAGGAGGAAAACACTATGGAAAAATCATTATTTGAACAGGTGGGTGGTACATATACTCAGGTTGGAGATTATCTGCTTCCAAACTTGACACTTACCGAAGAAGCACAGAAATCTATCGGCATTTGGGGACAACAACACGCACGGTACTTAAAACAGTACCACAAAGTCATCTATTATAACTATTTAACTTCAGGCAAATTAAATGCCTATCTTGCCGACATTGACGAACAAGCGGAAGAAATGTTTTCACGGCTGGTTAAAGATATGGCTGATAAGCAAGGTATCGATGAGAATCTTAAAGCCACTGATCAAATGGCGTGGGTCGGGAAAATGAACAATATCCGAAATGCCGCTATGGAGATTGTGAATGCAGAGTTAATATATTCTTAAGACGCAGCCCACAGATTCAAAACGAACCTGTGGGCGCTTCATTTTACTTATATTTTTATTATGGTTATCCACAACAAGTACCATTGACCGTATGTATTATATTATTTGGCTTCAAAATACATGAATTGTCAATCATGTGACCAGAAACTGTATTTGACACATATGTGTCTTTATTACTCAGCAGAGCATTTTCACTCATCATATAAATTTCCGTGTGATTTGTTTAACTTGATTGATTATTAGATATAAGTCTATGCGGACTATATTTTTTGCTAAATAATTAAATCTCGCAGTTCCATTAATATTAAAACAAATTCATTTGACAATTTCGGCATGAATGTACTTCTCTCTCCTTTATAACATCATCGTCTCCAATTGTACCAAATAGTAGCGGAGATGTTGGATCGTGGAGTCCAAAGTTATTGCATACTGCCTTTTGACTGAAATTGGCATAACAATACAAGCAGCCATTTTTGCAGGTGTTATATGTTCCTATATCGATGCTTGCAAAACATCCACACTCAGTGCGTTGATTTTTGTCCTTATCAATATCAAGTGTATATTGCCCGATTCGTTCTAGGCGATCTTTATCAATACAATGGGCATGCTTAATTCCGAATTTATCAAGGTCAATTTTTTCTGCACAGGTATCGATGTAAATCCCATATTGTGCAGCAATTTCAGAGAACTGTGTTACAAGTTGTTCGATTTGGATTTCTGTCGGAACTTGGATGTTAAGAGGCGAAATATTTCTTTGCGTATTTCTATATAAGTCAATAAAACTGATCGTGCATTTTTCTGTATATCCGGCAAGCTTATCAGCGAGCATTCTGAAATATTTTACATGGTAACCCAATGTATATTTTTGATTGAAAAAAATCGGATCGTATCTCCACACTACTTTGTCCTTCCCGATTTTTTGGGATAGTTTTTGAAAAGTCGGAATTACTATATTGTTTTTTGACGGAATATTGGGCTCAACATCCACACTATATGAATTCAGAGTAAATTGAAAATAGTAAATATATTGGTTGAGTTCATCCAATCTATTTAACATTGGTGTGGGATTCTTTGTCCAAAAAACTATCCCGTCAACTACATCGGGAGAAAGTGGTATTTTACTTATCTGATGGATATTCATAGGGTTTCTTACATAAACAAACCCATCTTTAAGTCTGTTAAAAAACCACTCCGAATAATATGTTGGTATATCTGTTCGTCGGCTGGCACTTATAATCATCTATTTTACCTTCTTTATTATCATCTGAGCACTTGCGCATGAATCATACGGATTATATTCATTTACAAATTGCGGATTTGCGACTATCAATGAATTGTCCTTATATTCTTCTCCGTAATTGTAGTGATTGGGTTTGTTATTATTCTTAAAATGTAAGCGTCTTTTGTTTGCATTATTTATTTGGTCAGCCAGTTCATCAAAGAGCTCACGCCCACCTCCCATTTGGGTTGAAAGATTAATATCATTCAAGACTATATATGTATTTTTCCTCATAGCGTCATTTACAAATGTTGCTAACTTGGAAATGAATTCATGTAGGCGAACTGAATCGCAGTGCTTTTCCATATCCGAAAACACATATTGAAAGACAATCAAATCGGGAATCTATTGGACTTCTGTGATTACATCGATAAGTTTCGTTACATCTTTGTAATAAAATTTGGGTATAATGATTGAAGGGCTACATCTCTTTATTTGCTCGTGAATATCAAACCATACATCTTTAGCTGGATCAATACCACGAAACTCGACAGAATCAAATTTGAATACACCATCCTGTCTTAAAAAATCCAGTGCGAATAAATCAGTACATGGACCGCAGCCAACAGACATTACTTTTATATGTGACTTATATTTCAAATCTTTTAAATTCGAAAACGCATTAATAAGTTCGGACATATATTTATATGAATATTTGCAAGTGTAATAACAAGCCATGTTGCTACAGTCATATTTTCTTGGTGCAGGTGCCGAAGTAGGCGTATGAATATAATGTAAACACCTTTCGCAGCTCCCTGGACAATTATCTCCATAACTACAATTATCACATCTATTACATTTGCTATTTCGGTACTTTGTATCACAAAAATCCACAATTTCATCAATCAGCATTATTAATCACTCCTTTGGCTTAAGAATCACCATTTTCACAGGCTCTGTATTTTGAACAGATAGCGTTCCCTTTGACAGATTGAGTAAAACTTCCAATTCGCTCGGATTCATAGCAAGTCCCATTTCGCTTAATTCGTCAACGAATTCTTTTTGTGTAAAAACTTTATTGTCAAGAAGAAGATCAACGGCATCTGAAAACAATGCCGGTTTTGCCGCTTTCATTGTATTATCAAGTGGCTCTGATTTCCGCCATCCCTTGTTTTGCATTATACGCATCATATACTGGTATTGACCTTGAGTGATAATGCCAAGATCGCAACTTCTGTAAAGCATTGCGGCAATAGACACTTTCCATTTGCGCTTAATCTGTTTGTAATAGTCTAAGTTTTGTGGATCCAACTCTACATCAGCTGCAAACGATGTTTCGGGCATTAAGAAAGCAGCAGCAAATTCATTCGCTTCCTTTTCTTTTGCCTTAAATTCCTCACGTGTAAGAACTTCTTCATCTTCACTCCATTCATGCAAAAGAATATGTCCCAACTCATGCGCAATGTCAAAATTAATTCGAGAAGCAGACTCTTTGTTACTGGAAAGAGCGATCAGATAGACATCTGTCCCATTCACATCGACATATTGACTAAATGCGTCAATGTCATCAGTATCAGTAGCGAAAGTAGTAACAACAATTCCGTTTTGCTCCACAGTACTCATAAGATTTTCTATTGGCTTATCTCCAAGTTTCCAATATTCTCGCAATACTTTTGCAACTTCGGTTGGTGAAAGAGTTTCTTCGCTCAGATCAGGCAAATTAAGTTCAGGAAATGTAACATATTCATTCAAAAAGGAATAGATAGCAGCAATGTGCTCCATCTTAATTTCTTGTGCCAGTCGGTACTTCTTACTTGTTTTCATAAGAGAACGGAAATAGGTTGCTCCTGTTTGAAGCTTCAAACGATTTTCCTGCGCAAAGTATTTATATGGGAAATTCAGAACATTTGAAATAGAAAGTATTTTATCAAAAGGAACATTTTCAATCTTTCCAGTTTCATATTGTGATATGGTCTGCTTGCTTACATTGATTTTTTGTGCCAATTCCTCAACTGTAAGCTCTCTATATTGACGTGCTGATTTCAGCCGATTACCATTAAATAATTTCATAATTATTACGCTCGCTTTCAGAATGGGGGATTATGCTTGTTTTTCTTTTTTCTTTTCCTTTAAGGCGACCAATCCTTTTTCTTTCAAACGATCAGTAGCTTTCGATTTCAGAGTGATTGTTGATTTGTTATGCTCCTGCTTAGCAGTCTCAATTTCGTTACTCATCACAGGCTTAGTCATATCAAGCCAGTTTTGTTGTTCTACAATATCCAAATCGCAATCTAAAATATAAGCTTGAAGAGAACTCAATGTTCCGTACTTGCTCGAAAAACAAACAAGAGCATGATGAAGTTCGTGATGCTCTATTGGGCAATCGAAACCTGAACACAAGTTGTCAAGAACTTTCATCAACTCAGTTCCGTTTTGCGACTCAGAGCTTGTTACATCATTTGAAAGTGTGAGCTGTTTATTGGTAGCTTGAAGTTCGTCGTTCAAGGCAATTAGCGAACGGATATATTGCGGCTGTTTTTCCGCTTTCAAATGTTTAATTGCCTCAAGGCGAGTATCCCTCATAAAAGAAATAAGTAATCCGCTTTCTACATCATAGAGCAATAATACAGTCCACATTCCTCGTACTGTTGTAGACCACTTGACGCTGACATTATCATCGCCAAAAGCATTAATAAGGTTTCGGTATATTAAATCCCAGTTCAGGAAGGGACCGGACACATGTGTTTTAAGTCCCATATATGCATCCGCTTCTTGACGGTCTTCACAAAGTGCTTGGAATATGCATTCATAAATTTTTTGTTTAATGTCATGAGAAATTTTGCCAAGAAAAATGTCCATATAAGTCTCTCCTCTACATTGGATTATTTGTCTATTATAATATCACAAAAATTGAATTTTGTCAAGTGCAACAAACGAATCAAAATAATATGTCTTGACTAAGAAAGAGAAATCTATTATAAGCTTATTGGAAACACTATTTTCCGTGGGTAGCTTGCCAAAGGAGGAGTCATAGCAGCACCCGTTTGTTAGTGGGGGACAGAGGCACGCAAGGTATCTTAAACAGCACCACAAAATTTTGTATTATAACTTACTGACAAGTGGTAAACTGAACAGCTACCTCGCCGATATTGAAGGGCAAGCGGAGAAGCTGTTTTCTCGGTTGATAACGGAACTTACCAAAAAAGAAGATGTAACCGAAGCACTAAAAGCTGAAAATCAAATGGAGTGGGTTCGATGGATGAATAGTATCCGTAGCGGAGTTGCTGAAATCATATATACCGACTTAATTGATATATAATCAACACTGAGAGAAGCTGAAAACTTACGATATTTTTTCAAAACAGTTGAATAGAATACAAAAAATCCTATACATAAGGCAAGGCCCTTCGTATCGAGAAAATGATACGGAGGGCCTCTTTTGGCTTATTGTACTTTCAAAAATCCGGATTCAAACGCATCGGGGAAAATAAAGCGCTTCTCGCCCTGCTCAAAGCGGACGGTCACATATCCCCTGTTCAGCTCGATCACCTTGCCAATGCCGAACTTAGCGTGAGCCACAGCGCTTCCAACGGCAACGCCGGAAACATCGACCTTCGGTTTTTCGGGCTGCTGGGGCTTTGCGGGAGCGATCGGAGATTTCACGCCGAAGGCAGCAGTGACAAAATCCGGCTTAGCCGGTGGCGTCCGAGTTGGAACGGGGGCTTTGGGCGGTTCCGGCTCCTCGTCCGCTTCCGGAGCATCGGCTTCGTCGATTTCCGGCGCATTCATCGTAGACTGCTGGTTATAGAACAGCAGCTCGTACTCCTTGCGCTTCACGACGGTATCCCAGCCGCCGACATCCTCGTTTTTGTGCTTGTTCAGGCCGGTGTAGGACAGGCTGGAATCCTCATAGCGCTTGAATTTAAAGATGGCATCATTCATCAGGCTGGCGTTAAATACATTCAGCTCCACCAGCAGATTAAAGTCCTTCACATCCAGACCGGTCACTTTTTTGAAGAGCCCCGGTTCCAGCTGCGTGATCACATCCTTCAGAGAGCGCTCCCGGTAATCCGTCAGATACATAAAGATCGGCACACGGGTGGCAAACTTGATGAGTTTTTCCTGAATCTGCTTCCGCATGGATTTGTATTCTTTTTCTTCCTCGGAGATTTCCTTTTTCTCCTCCTTGGTGAGCTCCTTGCCCTTTTCCTTCTTGGCCTTTTTCACGCTCTCCGATTTGTTGATGATGGTCTCGATATCCGAGTTCAGGCTGCGGAACCCTTCAATTTTCATCAGGGCCTCCATGGCCTCTTTGTTTGCCATCAGTCGCCGGAGCGTATCATTGTCCACATTGACCAGCAATGCAGATTCCCAGCGCTTGGCCAGTAGTGTGGCCGAGGTGCCGGCCATCGCAATATCCAGAATATCCTGTGCGTCGATCTGCTTCATGCTGCTGCCGTCATAGGCCAGTACGGGCAGGAAGTTGATGAATTCCGCCACCTTCTTTTCCGGGTTGCTTTCATTCACATTCAGGCGGCAGGAATAATCCGAGATTTGCTTGAGGGCGCGGTCCAGCGCAAAGTCAAAGACATAGCACTCATACTTCATGATCTGATCGGTGCCGGAGCCGGTACGCACCGTCCACGGGGACTGCACCCGGAACGCCGCTTGGAAATAGGTCTCCGGGCTTTTCAGATTCCGCAGCATAAAGATGCCCGTCCATGGCTTGACCGTGACGCCGGTGGTCAGCTTGCCGCAGGACAGCGTGATGGTCTTAGTGGTCAGCGGGTCACCCATGGATTTCTGCACCGGCTCCAGCGCATCCACGCCAATGCCCGCCTTGGTCCCGGCGCAGACATTGATGCGGTAATCGTGGTAAAAGCTGTTCTGCTTCTGCTGAAGCAGGTTATACATTGCATAGCAACTGGCCACATTGGGCAGAAACCAGAAGGTGTGGGACAGCACATTCAGCAACCGGGTATCGGAAAACGGCATAGGCGGGCGCTTGTCCTGACCCAGCTTCATATCGTCCACGCTGGCCGGGAGATAAGACCCTCGGATCAGGTCCAGCCACTTCTGCACCTCGTTCTCATAGACAAAGCGGGCGGTCTCCGGCTTGCTTTTCTCGCCATATTTGGCGGAGAAAAATACATTCAAATCAAATTCGTCGAACTGCCCCTGCATGGCGATCTGCCGGATGCTGTCCGGGATGCGGTAGGTCATCATCACCATCCGGGGCAGCGCTGCATAGGGGTTGTCCGCAGCCCCGTCCCAGTTTTCCTTGGCCCGCTGTTCGTCGGAATAGGTCCAGTTGTAGATTTGATCCTCGATAAATTCGCCGCTGTTGATGGCGCGGAACGGCGTGCCGGACAGGAATAGATAGTACGATGTTGTGATGGGCAGGAAGGTCTCGTTGTAGGCATTGTCGGCCTCGTCCTTCTTGTACTTCTCCATATCGAAGTCGTAATCCTCATCCTCGTTGTCCATTTCAAAGAGCTTTTTGGCATTGTCCCGCCACGCGCCGAAATGGTATTCGTCAAAGATCACGATGTCCCAGTTGGTGGTATGTACCCATTCGTTCTTTGCCTTGATGCCGCCGCTCTCGTTGGTGCCGAGATAGTCCTGAAAAGAGCCGAAACAGACGATAGGGCGGGACAGGTCGGCATCCTCGTAGCGCATTCCATCCCGACAGATGAATTGCCAGCCCTCGAAGTCCTTGTGGGTCATGAGATCCTCTTCCCACGCCGCCTCGACGGCGGGCTTGAAGGTCAGCACAAGCACCTTTTTCAGCCCCATTCGTTTGGCCAGCTCATAGGCGGCGAAGGTTTTGCCGAAGCGCATTTTGGCGTTCCAGAGGAATTTCGGCGCACGGTCCGGCGTATCCAGCTTGGCGGAACGAAAATAGGCGATGGTCTTGTTGACGGCCTCCTCCTGCTCCGGGCGCATGGAAAAGGTGCGGGTGCGGTTCTCCTCGTTGAGGGTGTCGGTTTTCACCGCCAGCACCGCCGCTTCCAACTCATCCACCGTGCAGCGGAACCATTCGCCGCCCACGCCGGTGATTTTCCTGCGGCGGAGCATACGATGCACATCGTGGTCGGTAAAGCAGGAGCCGTCCTCCCGCATGGCGGAGCTGCGGTACAAGATCTCATATGGGAGCTTGCCGTCCGGGCGCTTGGTGGGGTACTGCTGCGCCACACGCCTGTCCACATCCTTTTCGGTGTAGCCCACCTTCAGCAGGCCGTCATAATCCGGATTTAAGTCCCGATAGGC
Source organism: Ruminococcoides bili (assembly GCF_040093295.1). Classification (NCBI taxonomy): domain Bacteria; kingdom Bacillati; phylum Bacillota; class Clostridia; order Eubacteriales; family Oscillospiraceae; genus Ruminococcoides; species Ruminococcoides bili. Next base: position 34,012 of record NZ_JBBNJY010000003.1, on the reverse strand, counting down.
ATAGATCATCGGATGGACTTCTGGGCGTTGGGGAAAGAAATCCATTTGCGGCATTATTCCTCACCTCCGGTCAAGTCCATAGGCTTTATCATAGATTCGATGAAAGCAACTTCTTCATCGGTAAGGCCATACTTGGCGTAAAGTTCGGCATCAGTCCAAGGTTTGGAGAAGTCTTGCATAGGGACAAACTGATATACTTTCTGCGTTGCATCCTGAGAAATTTTTCTAACAGAAACTAAAAACCTAAAGAATTTTGTGCTTATATATGACATTGCATTTTTGGCTTCTGCTTTATTATCAAATGGACCGATAACAATATAAGTTTCTGTGCAGCAGGTGCCAGGCTTTCCTAAAAGCGGCTTATTAAGAATTTGGTGTGGATACTCATCACCAGCATTATACGCCTTTGTTAGAAAGATTTTATATTTTTCAATCCAATCAGCATTTTTACATACTTCGGTTTCCGAAATATAAGCAGAATTTCCTCGTTGTAATAAGACAAAATCGCCATTTCTTTTTTCTGCATGCCCGGAAAAGTTTGTTGGCAATCCGAATGGTTTTCGTGAGCTTACTATTTCTGAAAAAGACGGCTCTGCTTTATTCTGAACTTTTTCGAGAATGGAAACGGCTTCGTTTCTGCGAATAAAAACATCGTTATCTCCAATTTTTAAGTATCGCTTAGCATTCGAGATTATTCCTTCATGCGAATGAGTATTTACCGAGCAAACGCCTTTATCATCTCTATCCCAGAGAAAATAACATACGCCGCCTTTGATTTCTACACCGGTACCAAAACAGTCGGACGCATTCAAAAAGTCATGCAAAACCCTTATTCTTGTATCGTTAATCATATTATCCCGGAATGAATCCAGTCCCTTTCCGCCAGAAAACCAGCGTGAAGGAATAATCATAGTTAAATATCGAGGATTTAGTTTCTGGGCTTTTTCAACAAAAAATTGATATATGGGTGTAGCACTAGCGTTGTTTCCCCCGTCGCTCAACTGATACGGCGGGTTACTGATGATCACATCGAACTTCATCTTAAAAATATCCTCCGGCTTGGTGGTATGGATCAGCTCATAGGCATGGGTCTCCAGCATTTCGTCCCGGTCGTACTGGCTCTGGGCTGCGCCGCAAAAGAGGCATTTTTCGTTTTTCCAACGGTGAGGAATCCGCTTGTAGCGGATATTGCCCTCCGCATCGTCAAAGCGGGACACCGAATACACGCTGTTGGGGTACTTGCTGCAATACACACCACGACGGGAGAGCAGGCTGGTCAACTCGGTGATGGCGATACCGTAAAGCTGGTGATGAAAGATGTGGTCAATACGCTGCTGCAGGTCGGGAAGGATCGGCTCCAATCCGGTCAGCAGCCGCTTGGCAATCTCCCGCAGAAAGACACCGCTTTTGCAGGCCGGGTCTAAAAACTTGGTATTGGGGTCCGAAAACAACTCCTGCGGGAGCATATCCAGCATCGAATTGGCTACCTCCGGCGGCGTGAACACCTCATCGTTGGACAGATTGGCAAGGCAGGACAACACATCCGGATTATAGATGCCGGAGTAGAAATCATTGCTCATTTTCCCATACCCTCCTGTAGTGCGTCACATATTTCTTGAGGAACTCGCCCTCGTCGCTGGGCTTCTCGGCGGGTTCGTCCGCGTCGAACAGGGTCATCTGCTCCTCCCGCTTTTTGCGCTTTTTCTTGTCGAACAGGTCACGGGCCTCGTCATATCCCTGCATCAGCCTGGCAAAGGTGTAGTCGCTGCGCTGGAGCTGATAGCCGGTCACAAAGGCCCATTCGGAAAACACGATGGGCTCCCCGGTATCCTGCTGGTTTTCGTCCACGCGCATCAGGCTCAGGGCGTTGCCGCAGACGATGTTGCGGGACAGAATAAACCGCACCGAGCGGCGGCAGTCCTCGCTGACCTCCTTTTTGCAGACGGCTTTGTACTTCTTGTCCCACATCCGATAAAGCCGTTCCCGGCATGCCTCGCAGTTGTCCTGCAGAATATCCACACCGTACAGGCTGCTGACGGCCAGAACGGAATACTTTTCGTAGTCCATCGGGAACTTCTTGTATTTCTTTTTTACAACAGCCAACTTCCGGGACAGGATCTCGGCAAGAAAATTTCCATCGCCGCAGGCAGGCTCCAGAAAGCGGCTGTCGATGCGCTCTGTCTCGGTTTTCACGAGGTCGCACATCGCCTTTACCTCCCGCTCGGCGGTAAATACCTCGCCGTGATCCGCCACCCGCTGTTTGGATTTCACTTGCTTTGTCACGCTTTTGATCCCCCGGAAACATAATCCCGATTATGTTGTAAACAGGGCAGCAAAAAAGACCTGCCACAGATCGGACAGGCCAAAAAGGGTATGAAAAAGCAAGCCTCCTCTTATCGCTTCAAAAAGCGAGCTGGAAAGGCTTTCTTGTTGTGCTCGATTTTAGACAATTTTAGGGTTTTCACGCTTTTCGTCGATGCTTTCTTTACTTTTTCGCAGGTTGATGCTATAATACAATATGTATAGGTATGCTTCTATCAAAATGGAACTACAACATAATCGGGATTCTGTTGCTTATAAAATTAGGTGCATATTCTCCATGCGGCGGCGGTGCTCCGTGCCGGTGGAAATGATATAGATGCGGGTCGTATCTATGCTTGAGTGACCGAGAATGTCGGCAAGCTTGGCAATGTCCTTTTCGATGCCGTAAAACACCCGGGCGAACAGGTGGCGCAGGTTGTGCGGAAATACTTTTTGAGGGTTGACATCTGCCTCCGCGCATAGCGCCTTCATTTCCCTCCACAGGTTCGTCCGATTGACCGGCTTTCCCGTGCGGGTCACGAAAATTATTCCGCTTTCGATTCCTTGCTCCGCTGCATAGCGGAGCAATTTTTGCCTCAGCGCCTTCACAAGAAACACCGTCCGGGTCTTTGCCTTACAGCTTACCACCGCCTCGCCGCACCGCGCTGCCTCAATAGTGATAAATTGCAGCTCGCTGACCCGGATGCCGGTGCCGCAGATGGTCTGCAAAATCAGACAGAGCCGTTCATTGTGCTTTCGCATCGCTGCCCGGCAGAGCCGTGTGTATTCCGCTTTCGTCAGTTCCTTTTCTTCGGGGCAGTAAACCTGCTGCTGCAGTTTCAGTGTTTTTACCTTCAGGTCGTGCCAGCCGAGAAAGTTGAATAGACAGTTGAGGCTGGCCAGCATGGAGTTTACGCTCCGCACGGCGTAGATTTCTTGCAGGTGCTTTTTGTATGCGATCACGGTTTCCTTTGTAATTTCTCCATCCGGTGCGTATGCCGCAAAGGCGCGGACATCCCGAACATATTTTTCGACTGTTGCGGCACTCCGTTCCTCTAAGACAAGATGTTCCGTAAATTCGGCGATCTCCGCCGCCGTGAGTAATCGTCCCTTCATTGTGGATTTACCTCCGAGTATTTTTTGATTATTTTACCCGAAAAGTATGAAAACAAAATTGTCACCGTTTATTGTAAGAAAAGCAGTGACAGGAATCGAATCTATGGATTTTCGTTCAGCCCCGGTGCGTTTCAGGTTTCTTGATCCGCACCGGGGCTTTTTTCGTTTTCTGCGCTTGTAGGGATTTTTATTGGACAGCAACTATGCTAAAATTATTTTTGAAAAGCAGGAACAATCGGCGTTTGCTTGTGCCGTTAAAAAAATAGAGGGCGCTGGCCCTCTGGAAAGGAGACGATAAAAATGCCAATTATGCTGACCAGAAAGGACGGGCCACCTACGCCGTTCCGAAACGCAGAGTACATCCCGTTCTACTACTTCATCCCGAAAAGCATCCTGTCCCGCTGTGGGGCAGAGCTGAACGCCATTCCACGGAATCCGCAGGAGCTATTTCACAACCGTGCCGCCTGTGAGTTCGTGGAGAGCGATCTGTTCCGGCTGCTCATCATAGATGCCACCGCCTTTATGGTTTGGCCGTATATGGGCTTCGGCGAGTATATGGAAATTTACTCTGGCTACGACCCGGCGTGGCGGTTTGCCCACTGCCCGGACTACTGGATTCAAGAGCTGACGGACGAAGGCATCTTGGCGTCCGCCGGCGAATTATTCAAAGGTTGCCACTCGGAATTGGGGTATGTACCGGAATGGCAGATCGACATCTATCTGCGCTACATTGTGCCCAATGTGATGAAAAAGCACCGGAAGGATGAGATCATCCAAGTGGCGCGGGAATATCCTTGTTTCGAGGACTTCGACTTTCGGAAAAGCAACCAGAAAACGGACTTCATCCGAAAATGGTACCATACCCGCACCAAGCACCCGATGATCTCACTGGAGGAATTTCAGGAGGCCTATGCTGACGCCCACGGCGGACAGGAATACGAGGAGCCGGACCCGTCGCAGAATGTGGAGGAAACAGTGGTAGCACAGGCACTGGTGGATCAGTTCAAGGCCACGCTCAGCGAAAAGGATATGCAGATCCTTGAACTGCGTATGAGCGGCGACACGCTGGAGAAGATCGCCGAAAAGCTGGGCTACAAAAATCACAGCGGCGTGCTCAAGCGCATCCGCAAGATCGGACAGGCTTACGAGGCCTACACCGGCGTGGATTACGGCTTTGAGAATGACAAGATCACAGGATAACACCTATCGGAAATCGGTAGGTGTTATTTTTATGCCCAAACGGAGGTGGAGATTATGAAATGGAGAATATACCCGTCCCAGCGAGGGCGGGTCAACAAACTGGTGCGCCGGCGATGTTGCTGCTATGACCACGGTAACTGCATCCTGCTGGATGACGGAGAAGCACATCGCTGCGTGCAGATCATCAGCCGGAGCGGCATTTACTGCAACTATTTCCGCCGGGCGGTACTGCCGTCCGATAGTGAGCTATACGCACAAATCAGAGATCAGAATAAATGAGGAGGATGAGGAAATGAAAACAATCCACAACACAAAAATCATCGGCATCGACCACGGGTACGGGAATATGAAAACGGCCAATTTCTGTTTTCCCACCGGCATCACCGCCTATGACCACGAGCCACTGTTCACGGCGGATATGCTGGTCTACGGCGGCAGGTATTATCTCATCGGCGAGGGGCACAAGGAATTTGCACCGGACAAAATCAAGGACGAGGATTATTATGTGCTGACCCTTGCGGCAATCGCCAAGGAGCTGAAAGCCGAAAATCTTACCGAGGCGCACATTGTGATTGCCGCCGGTCTGCCCCTGACCTGGACAAGCGGGCAAAAGGCGGACTTCAAGGAATATCTGATGAAGAATGCCGAGGTGGAGTTCTCCTACAAAAAGGCGGACTACCACCTCTACATCGACGATGTGCGTATCTATCCGCAGGGGTACGCCGCTATTGCCGGCTTTGCCACCACTCTGAAAGGCGTCAACCTGATTGCCGACATCGGCAACGGCACGATGAACACCCTGTATATGATCAACGGCAAGCCGCAGCAGGGCAAGATGTTCACCGAAAAATTCGGGACCTACCAGTGTACGCTTGCAGTTCGTGAGGCGTTTATGCAGAGAACACAGCGGGAGATCAACGATGCCATCATCGACGAGGTGCTGATCACCGGCACGGCAAATATTGCGCCTGCCGACCTGAAAATCATCAAGGGCGTCGCTGCCGAGTATGTGCGGGATATTTTCCGCAGGCTGCGCGAGCACGGCTACGATGAGAATACGATGACCTTGTATGTGACCGGTGGCGGCGGCTGCCTTGTAAAGAATTTTTATAAGTTCAGCGCCGACCGTGTAAAATTCGTTGAGGACATCTGCGCCGCTGCAAAGGGGTATGAATATCTGGCGGAAACGCAGATGAAGGCTGAGGCGAAGGGATGAGCAAATATCGAATCAATGTGCGGTTTGATTTGGACAAGCCAAAAGAGGCAAACGCCGCACAATATTTACAGTCGCTGGATAAATCCCGCAACGCTTTTATGGTAACGGCGATCTTAAACGAAATGCAGCGGCAGTCATCCACAAATGGGGTTTTGCTGGATGATATTCGGCAGGTCATACGGGAGGAATTGCAGGAGGTGTCGTTTGTTGCGGCACCTCCTGTCTTTGAGCAGGTACAACCGGAGCTGACCGAGGAGCAGCAAGCCGAAAATGAAAAGAGCGTGCTGGATGACCTTGAAATGTTCGACTGAGCCAAAACGCCGATATGTGGCTCAAATCACCGTATTTACAGCAGAATCAGAGCCATTTTGGCTCTGAAACAAGATGTATCCCAAGTGGCAAGAAAGCGGTTTTCGGTATTGGGCAGCGCAGAGATGCGCTGAAATCCCAGTATCTGACAGCCACTTTTCTTTATGCCCTGCGGGGTGCGTCCTACGGTATAGCAAGCAGGGACTTTGTGTGCCGCCAAAGTCCCAATCACAGCCGAAATCGGCTGACTCTTTGGGAGGCGCAGCCCCCAATCCCCCAAGGAAAGGAGCGTGATGCTATGGGGAAGGATGTACGAATTGCCGTAAGAGTTACGGCAATGGAAAAAGAGAAGATTCAAGCAAAGGCCCGAAAATGTGGGCTGAGTACAAGCGAATATGTGAAGCAAAGAGCGTTGGGGTACGAGCCGAGAACGGTTCCGCCTGACGCTCTTTTTGTTTGTCTTGAAAAGCTGGGTGCGCTTGCGGATAAAGCCAGTTCACCGGAGCTGGACGAGGAAATTTGCGCAGTGCTGAAACAAATCACAGCAGAATTCCTGCTGCCGGGAAAGGGGTGATGCGGCATGGCCGTAACAGGCTTTTGGCCTGTGTTCAAAAACCTGAAAGCCACGCTGGACTACGCCGACAATCCCGACAAGACCACCGCCCCGGAATATCTGGACGAGGATCTGTACGCCGCTCTGCGCTATGCCGAGAACGACGATAAGACCGACCGCAAGATGTTTGTGGGCGGTATCAACTGCTCGGCACAGAACGCCTATGCCGAGATGATCGCTGTGCAGCGGCGATTCGGTCTGCGTGGAAAGGTCGTCGGCTACCACGGCATTCAGAGCTTTCGTGAAGGCGAGGTCACGCCGGAGCAAGCCTTTGTAATCGGAAAGAAAACAGCAAGAAAGATGTGGGGCGACCGGTATCAGGTGCTCGTTACCGTCCACCTGAACACCGACAATGTTCACTGCCATTTTGTTGTGAATCCCGTGTCCTTTAAGGACGGCGCAAAGTTCAAAAACAAAATCGGCGACCACAAGGAGCTGCGTAGAATCTCCGATGAAATCTGCCGGGAGCACGAGCTGTCTGTATTGGAAAACAGCGAGTTTTACAGTAAGGGCAAAAAGAAAGAATATTGGGTTCACAAGGCCGGCAAGAAAATCCACCGGGACTATCTGCGGGAGGATGTGGAATACTGCCTGTCCTTTGCGACCAGCCCCAGAGAATTTGAAAGTCAGCTCTATGCGTTCGGTTATACGCTCGATCCTGTGCGCTTTTCGGTCAAAGCGAAGCATTGGGAGCGTGCTGTGCGGCTGAGCGGCATCGGCTTTTCCAAAGATCGTGTCAACGCACAGCTACGGCAGAACGCCGAAAATCGGTATCGGCTATTCACCTTGGAATACCGACCACCGTACAAGCCGAAGAAATTCCTACTGGAGGACGAGCTGCGAAAGCTGGGGGTTCTCCATTGAACACAGCTATGACACTGCAACCATTTTGGTGGATGCGGTGTTTTATCTTGTCATAACGATAATCCAAATCGTAGCCGAGCTTGCCGATGTAATGCTGCTGTCGCCGGATCTGCGGGCGGCTGAGAAGGATTTGAAGGAGCTGGTTGCCGACTATCACTTCTTACAGGAGCACGGTATCCATACGGTAGCCGACCTCCAAGCAAATATTGAGCGATCCAAGTCTGAACTTTCTGCTTTGGAGCGTGAGCGCAGCGACATCAACAACCGCATCCGTTGACCAAGGTCGCAAAAAGAACAAGCCCTTTATAAAGAGCGCCGAAAGATGGTATCCAAGCAGATGAAACCCATAAGAGAGCGTCTGCGCCGTGCAGAGCGGATTTTAGAGAAATCCCCGCACCTGTATGAATTGCTAAAACAAGAGCACGAGCTGGAGAAAAAAGCCCGTGCAAGATACAAGGAAAGAGGTAGATAAAATGAAAAATACGATGAAAAAGCCGGTGGCAATTCCGGTAGAAAAATTGCGTCCCTTTGCCGGACACCCGTTCAAGGTCAGGGACGATGACGAGATGAACACGCTGATCGAAAGCATACAGACGCAAGGTATTCTTTCGCCGCTGATTGTCCGACCGATTGAAAATACAGATGAATATGAGGTAATAAGCGGCCACCGCCGCTTACACGCCGCACAAAAGGCAGGGATCACCGAGATCCCTGCCTTAATTTATGCCCTCGACCGGGATGCTGCCGCCATTGCGGTGGTGGACAGCAACCTCTACCGGGAACATATTCTGCCCTCTGAAAAGGCGTTTGCGTATAAGTTGAAAGCTGATGTCCTGAAGCATCAGGGACAAAGAACAGACATAACTTCGGAGCAAATTGCGCCGAAGTTGTCCACGGAGGTAATCGGAGAGCAAGAAGGAATCAGCAAGGATACCGTTAAGCGATATATCCGCCTGACCTATCTCATTCCTGAATTCCTTGAAAAGATGGACGAGGGCGAAATTGCCTTGTCCGTCGGTGTGGAGCTTTCGTTTCTTGATGAACAGAGCCAGCGGGAGGTGCTGGAGCAGTGCGCCATCAACGACTGCACCCCGTCCTATTCACAGGCATGGCGGATGCACAAGGCTGACCGGGAAGGGACGCTGACCACGGCGGTCATTCAAACCATTATGTCGGAGGAAAAAGCAAACCAGAAGGCCCGCCTGAAAATCCCAATGGAGCGCATCCGAAAGTATTTCCCGCAAAGCTATACTGCCGCCCAGATTGAGGATGCCGTGGTGAAGCTCTGCGAGCGGGACTACCGCCGACGAACCGACCGAGAGCGATAAGGAGGTGCGGCCTATGGGAGAATATCGCAAACTCGACTACACGCAGGTCGCACTGCCGGAGGAACTGCTTACCTCCTTTGCCAAGGCCATGCTCCCGGAGCTGCGTAAGTTTTACGCCAGCGACGAGGGCAGGACCTATTTTGCAAAGTGGCTTCTGAAGCACCCAGAATATGCGGCACATTCGACACCGGAGAGTGGATGACTATAATAAAAATCGGAGAGGAGGATTCTGTATGAATGTAGTCATTTACGCCCGCTTTTCCAGCCACAGCCAGACGGAGCAGTCCATTGAAGGACAGCTCAAGGTGTGCTATGAATATGCGGAGTCGAATCATTATACCGTTGTCGGAGAATATATTGACCGGGCCATCAGCGGCACCACGGACAACCGTGCCGAATTTCAGCGGATGATCTCCGACAGCGACAAGCACACCTTTGATGGCGTTTTGGTATATCAGCTGGACAGCTTTGCCCGCAACCGCTATGACAGTGCCATCAACAAGGCGAAACTGAAAAAGAACGGTGTCCGGGTGCTGTCTGCCAAAGAGAATATTGCGGACGACGCTTCCGGCATCTTGGTGGAGGGCGTTCTGGAAAGTATGGCGGAATATTATTCCGTGGAGCTTTCTCAGAAGATCCATCGAGGCATGGCCATCAATGCCGAAAAGTGCCTGTCCAACGGCAGCAACCCCGGCATGGGCTTCAAGGTCGATGCCGAGCGGCGGTTCCATGTGGACGAGGAGGAAGCCGCCATTGTCCGTGAGATTTATGAGCGCTACGCCAGCGGCGAGACGAAAGCGGAGATCATCCGGGATCTGAAACGGCGCAGGGTCAAGACCTCCCTCGGCAAGGAATTCAGCCCCAACAGCCTCAGTCACCTGCTCAGCAACAAGCGTTATATCGGCGTCTATCTTTACAAAGGAAAGGAAACGCCCGGCGGAATGCCTCGCATTCTGGATGATGACCTATTTTACCGGGTGCAATCGATGATGAACAAGAACAAAAATGCACCGGCTCGAACTCACGGCGAGGGCGAATATCTGCTGACCACAAAGCTGTTCTGCGGGCACTGCAAGGAAATGATGGTGGGCTACGGCGGCACCAGCAAGACCGGCAGGCAGTATCACTACTATATGTGCAAAAATGCCCGCAGGAAAAAGTGCGGCAAGAAGATTGTCAGCAAGTCTTATATCGAGGACCGTGTGGTCAACGAATGTTTGAAAATGCTGACCGAGGAGAAAATCCGCTTCATTGCCAAGAAGGTGGCTGAGGAGTGCGCCAAAAGCCCGGACAACCTGACAGCCAAGGCGCTGAAAAAGGCGATCCGAGAGGCGGACACGGCCATTGAGAATCTCTGGAAAGCCATTGAGCAGGGGCAGGCCGTGGAAATGCTGACGGAACGGCTCAACAAGCGCATGGCGGAAAAGGCGGAGCTGGAGGCGCAGCTCGCCATCGAGGAAAACAAGAAGATCACGCTGACCGAGGCGCAGATTTTGGCCTTTCTGGACTATGTCTGCGAGATGCCCGCTGACGATGTGAATAAGTGCCGAGCCATCATCAATATCTTTGTTCATTCCATCTACCTGTATGACGACCACTTTACCCTCATCATCAACGCCAGCAAGAAGCCGTTGAGCATTGACAATATCCCGCTGGATGATATAGAAACGGCATTTGAAGGCGAAACCGGAGCTTTGGAGGGGTGTTCATCCTTGAGCACCCCTGCTCCACCAACTCGGTCACGATTGCATATGCAGTCGTGACTTTTTTAGGCTCTATGTCAATAGTTGGGGAAAACCCGAAAAAGAAGAATTGAAATGAACAAGCGATAGTAAATCAAGCTATCGCTTGTTTTTGCATTTGGTGAGAAAACATATGTAAAATACGATTACGGAAACGCTTAAAATTTCTGTAACCATAAGCATTACGCTTGTTCTGTAAGCCGCCTTTACCGTAGTATAAACATCTATTCCCGCATTAAGCAGTTCTTCAATATCCTGATAACGCTTTGTATGCCGACAAACGGGGGGCATTGGTATGGGCAAGCTCATCCACAAGAATTAACTGTGGATGTCTGGCAAGTGCAGCGTCCAGATTAAATTCTGAAAGAGTAATTCCGTTATATTCCGAAACAAGATTCGGAAGACATTCCAATCCGTTTACAAGTGCAGAGGTCTGAAGACGGGCATGAGGTTCAATATATCCGGCAACGACATCAATACCATGCCTCTTTACCGAATGAGCTGCTTTCAGCATAGCATAGGTTTTGCCGACTCCTGCGGCATAGCCAAAAAAGATTTTCAAATGTCCTCTGTTTAGGTTCTGTTTCTCCTTTTCAATTTCTTTTAGAAAATGTTCTGGACTTTGCCTTATTTCATCCATATAAACACCCATGTAAGTCTCATATTTCAAGTTGGAAAAATTAAAAGAATTTCTTCTTTTTGAAGTAGATGATTTCTCCTATTGCGATAATAAGAGAAACAATAATCACCGACAGATAACCGTATCGCCACTTCAGCTCCGGCATATAAGCAAAGTTCATTCCATACCATCCTGTAATTAAAGTAAGAGGCAGGAAAAAGGTGGTGACGATTGTGAGAATCCCCATAATCTTATTTTGCCGCGCATCCTGCATAGATTGATAAAGCTCACGAAGTTGAAGCATATTTTCACGAAGCAACTTTACATGGTTTTGCAATCTCTCGGCACGATGGGTAAATTTATCCCAGTCCTGCGTATCGTTTGCAAATGGAGAACACGCGCGGGATTGAAACAACTCTCCGATATCTGTCAGTTGTTCATAGTAAGCATTTAATTCGGACAGCTTTTGCCTGTGTTTTGTGAGCAGAGGGAAAAAGTCTGTCGAACCGCCGGAGCCGATATTTTCTTCCATTTTTTCTGTTTCTGACTCGATGTGAGAAAGATAGAGAATATCATCCTCTATCATTTGCTCCATAAACTGCAAAAGAAGCTGAGCCGGACTGTTCAGCTCCTGAAACATACTTATCCGTTTTTCTACAAATAATTTCAAATTGCCTACATCTTCCACAAATAAGAGCGACTGTCCCGTCAAATAAAAGCTGAAGGAAAGCTGCGGTGAACGCTGTTCACTTTTTTGAGGCAGGCGTAATGTTCCGATGATGCAGTTTTTGAAAACCTCTGCCTTACAATAACGAATTGATCCAAGACAGTGAAGAAGTTCTTTATAATACGGTAGTTGTTCTTTACATTTGTGAAATTCCGCCGTACTCATAAATGTAAAAAACGGCTTTTTATCGCCGCAGTTTTGGGCGGCTTGCAGACTCCCGTCTTTTGAATTTATAAAGTATTGCATTACAACTCCCCCTTTCTACTTTTTATTATATCACATATATCACAAGTATAAAAGTATTTTCTACTTTACATATTCCGCATTGATCACCGCTTGATTTGAAAAGAGAAAATCAGAGAAGCTATTTGCAAAGGCATTATTTGAAGCCTTTTTCCATATCACAGCGGTCTGAATTACGGAAGAATCCGGAGGTTCTATCGTACATCCTGCTTTCTCACAGATAATACTATTTTGCTTTGTAGAAATGATAAGACAGCGGTATGTATCGTCATTTGCAGAAGCATTGTTTTCAATAAAGCCAAAGTCAATGCGATTTTTGTTTAGCTTATCATATATATCCTCTGTATTTCCAAACAGGAAATGAAGCTGACAATTCGGCTTTCCTTTTGAAAACTTTTCAAATAGCGGTATCAGCGAATCCAAGATCATAGGATTATCAAACGCAATAAAAAGGCTGTTTTCTGCAATTTCTTCGTCAATTAAGTGGTGGTTATTTGCTAAAAAATCGTCAAGCTTTTTCATTATAAAGTAACCGAACACAATAATGACAGCCACTGCGCACACTAACAATAATTCTTTCATGCTTTCCGTCTTCTTTCGGAATTTATATGTGAAAACACTTTTGTATGTTTTTGGTATCACCCAGCACCCAAATAGTGTCACCCGGTATAAAGCTTGTTTCAGGCGCAAAATTTAGATTCATTTTACCGTCGCGTTTAATCGCCATAATATTGATACCGTGCTTTTTACGCACATCTGCTTCAATAACGGTTTTTCCGATCCATTTTTCGGGTACGGCAATTTCAAAAATTGCATGATCGCTGTCCAACTCTATGTAATCGAGGATATGGTCGGCAGTATAGCGGATAGCCGTCCAATCCGCAAGCTGCCTTTCGGGATATACGATTTCATCCGCACCGTTTCGCAGAAGGAATTTTGCGTGTACTTCCCGTGCCGCACGGGAAACTATCTTTTTGGCATCCAATTCCTTTAATAGAGATGTCGTTTCAAGCGAGCTTTGAAAATCGTCCCCGATTGCAACGATGCAAACATCAAAATTATTTACGCCCAAAGACTCCAAAAACTCCTCATTTGTTGCATCACCTATTTGCGCGTTCATAACAAAGGGCAATACCGCATTTACTCTTTTTCGTTTTTGTCTACAGCCATAACCTGATGCCGCATCTCGTGCAGAAGACTTTGTTATGAAAGCTTGCGAGCATTACCGCCGCTATCTGATTCGACAGCGTGACCGAGAACGATGAGGTGAGCCTATGAAGAAATATACAAGGATTGATTATACCAAGGTAGAGTTACCCGAAGAACTGCTCACTTCTTTTGCAAAGGCATTAGCGCCAGAGATTAGGAAGTTCTATGATAGTGACGAGGGCAAAGCTTACTTTGAAAAATGGCTTACCAAACACCCTGAATATGATGAACGGACACCTGATGCAACTGCATCGGGCGTCTGAGTTTTCGCACATTCGACAGCAAATAAAGGAGGATTATAATTATGTATAGAAAGAATTGGAGGCTCACAGATGAATGTTGTAATATACGCTCGGTTTTCCAGCCATAGTCAAACCGAGCAATCTATTAAAGGACAGTTAAAGGTCTGTTATGAATATGCCGAGTCGCACAATTACACAGTAGTCGGTGAATATATCGACCGAGCACAAAGCGGTAAATTTGATAACCGTGCCGAATTTCAAAGGATGATTGCAGACAGCGATAAACACACCTTTGATGGGATACTTGTGTATCAGCTTGACCGTTTTGCCCGTAACCGTTATGACAGTGCGATTTATAAGGCAAAATTAAAGAAAAACGGCGTCAGAGTTTTATCTGCAAAAGAGAATATCACCGATGACGCTTCAGGTATCCTTATCGAAGGCGTTCTTGAAAGTATGGCGGAATATTACTCGGTGGAACTTGCGCAGAAGATACACCGGGGAATGTCTATCAATGGCGAAAAATGCTTATCAAACGGCAGCAATCCGGGACTTGGGTTTAAGGTCAGCAAAGCAGACCGCACCTTTTATGTTGACGAGGAAGAAGCGGCTATTGTCCGTGAAATATTTGAACGATATGCAAGTTGTGAAACCAAAGCGGAAATTGCAAAGGATTTGCAGCGGAGAAAGGTTAAAACTTCTATCGGCAACGAATTCACATATAACAGCCTTAGCCGCCTTCTCAAAAACAAACGCTATATCGGCATATATTTATACAAAGGAGTTGAAACACCCGGCGGAATGCCACGCATCTTGGATGACGACTTATTTTATCGGGTCCAATCGCTTATGTATAAAAACAAATCAGCACCCGCTCGAACAAGGGGCGAAAACGAATATCTCCTAACTACGAAACTTTTCTGCGGCCATTGTAAAGAAATGATGATAGGCTACGGCGGCACGGGTAAAACCGGCAAGCAGTATCACTATTATATGTGCAAAAAGGCACGCAAAAAGAAATGCGATAATAAGATTATCGGCAAGCAATATATCGAGGACCGTGTTGTCAGCGAATGCCTAAAAATGCTTACTTATGATAAAATCCGATATATTGCAAAGCGTGTTGCAGAGGAATGTAACAAGAGTCCCGACAATATATCGGTGCGTGAAATCAAGAAAGCCATTAAGGAAGTCGATGCTGCCATTGAAAACCTTTGGAAAGGTATTGAACAAGGACAATCGGTTGATATGCTGACTGAGCGTCTGCATAAACGACAAGCAGAAAAAGAGGAATTGGAAACTCAGCTTGCTATTGAGAACAACAAGAAAATCTGCCTATCCGAAGCGCAGATTTTAGCCTTTCTTGATTATGTGTGCGAAATGCCGCTTGATGATTTTAATAAGCGCAGAGCGATTATCAATATATTCGTTCAATCCATCTACTTGTATGACGATCATTTCACCCTAATTATCAACGCAAGTAAGAAGCCTTTGAGCATCGACAATATCCCGCTTGATGATATTGAGGAAGCTTTTGAGGGCGAAAATACCGAAACGGAGGGGTGTTCATCCTTGATGACACCCGCTCCACCATTATAGTCACGACTGCATATGCAGTCGTGACTTTTTTAGTATATGATTATTCAAATATTTATGCGTTTTTTATAGCAAAACAAGAATCATTTATGAAGTATAAAACAACACAATATAAATTATGCAACCGTACACAAAATTTTATGGGATGCCTTTATTTTGCGTTATTTCTTTTTCATACAGTTTTTAAAACATTTTTTATCAAATGACGGGTTGAATGCGTAGAAATTCTTTTCGTCAAGTTTGTCGGTCATAAGTCTCAGATTTTCACCGAAGCGTTGATAGTGTACTACTTCACGCTCACGCAAAAATCTTATTGCGTCTTTTACATCGTAATCATCGCAAAATCTTAAGATATTATCATAGGTTGATCGCGCTTTTTGTTCGGCCGCCATATTTTCGTGGAGATCTGTAATTGGATCGCCTTTTACCTGCATAGATGCGGCTGTAAAAGGTGAACCTCCTGCCGATTGCGGATATACGCCTGTTGTATGGTCAACAAAGTAATCTTCAAAGCCTTGCTTTTTGATTTCATCTTCCGTGAGGTCTTTTGTAAGCTGATATACAATTGCACCTATCATTTCAAGGTGATTTAATTCCTCGGTACCGATGTCGGTTAAGGTGGCTTTTAATTCCGGCAGCGGCATTGTAAATCTCTGACTTAAATATCTGAGTGATGCGCCGAGTTCTCCGTCAGGTCCACCGTACTCCGAAAAGTGATAATCAGATATAAAGAAATATATCAACCGAAGAAGTTGAGCGGTTAAAGACTACGCAATCTACAAAGCCTTTTAGTATTTCATTCTTTTCTTTTTCGCTTATTGCAGGGCTTTTTAGAGTTGCTAAAAAGTTTTTCTTTTCTTTTACATTTTCTTTTCTTGGTTTAGTTTTTTCTTGTTTTAATTGAACTTGACGGGAAGATAGGTTTTTTATTTTATCTTCTACAGACTTTTTGTATTCTTTTACTTCTTCAACAGTGTAGATTCCTTCAAGATATGCGCTCTTTATCCGTTGTATTTTTTGATTTTCTTTTTTGATTAAGTTAGTGTAATCAATGCAGTCAGCAACAGTTTGAGATAAAGACTTGACCGAAAGTTTAAAATCTTTGTTTTTAAAAACCTGTTCAAGTCCGAGTATTACAAGATTATTAATATTGGTAAGGCTGATGTAATGTGACTGTTTACATATTGATTTTGAGTATTTAATGCATTGCAGTCCTTTGTTTGAATATGCTAATGCAGAGCCGCAGTTGCTACATTTTATTAAACCGTGCAACATATATTCTTGTTTAATATTATTGTGTATGCCTTTTCTTTGTTTACGACCGTTAGCTTCTATCAAATTTTGAACTTTATAAAAAATTTCATCGCTGACAATAGATTTATGTACTCCTTGAGTGTACACAATATCTTTGTTGTTTGAATATCTGTAATCAGTTTTTCCGTTTTGATTCCAACGGATTTTTCCTATATAAACGGGATTTTTCAGGATATAATCTATTGTTCTGTTTTCAAAAGGATTTCCTCTTGTAGTTTTGACACCGATTTCGTTTAGTTCGGATGCAATTTGTATGCTGCTCTTTCCGTCTATATAATCGGTAAAGATTTTACGAACAATTGCTGCTTTTTCTTCGTTGATAACATATTGTTTATCGATTATATCATAACCGAAAGAGGGAATAGTCACCGGCTGACCTCGTTTGACTTTTTCGGACATTCCTCGCAGCACTTCCCCGGAAAGGCGGATTGAATAATATTCGTCCATCCATTCTATGATACGCTCAATAAGTGAGGAAAACGGATTTTCTTCATCAAGAGTTTCGGAACAGCTTATTACCGAAACATCATTCTTTTTAAGCATAGATTTATATACAATGCTTTCTTCTTGATTCCGTGCAAATCGACTGAACTTCCACACAAGTATTGCACTAAACGGTGCAGGCTTTTGCTTTGCAAGCCCTATCATCTCGATAAATTGCGGCCGTTTTTTGACATATTTGCCTGACAATCCGTCTTCTCGAAATATGTACTCTGACGGGATATTGTAACCGTTTTGTTTTGCGTATTCTTTTATTATACGCAGTTGACTGTCAGGAGAAAGCTCGGTTTGTCGGTCTGTAGATACTCTGATATATGCCGCAGCGGTTTTAAGTTCTTTTTCCATAATAATCACTTTCTATCGCTTAATCTAAGTGAATTTGCTATAAGTCATAATATGTTTCAGAGATAAAAATGTGTTGATTTTTGCTATATATGTTGCTTGGCATCTGTTAATTGATTTTGCAGAGCACATAATATATATGTAGGAATAGAATAAAGTTAAGGGGTGGTTATAAATTGTCAAAGAGGCAAAGTTTTATGGTTAGAATACATTTACCGATTAACGGGAAATATTATTTGTGGTATGAAGTTGACGAAGAGAGAAATGTAAAATGGTATTTGCCTCGTGACGAGGCAGAGACACAAGAGGCTGTACAGAAAATGCTTGAAAATGTCGGAAAACATATGAGTAATTTTTACTCAAACAATTCAGAGTACATTAAAAATCTGTAAATATTGATATTTCAAAAAAATCAGGTCAATCTTTTATCGGATTGACCTGATTTAATATAATAGAATTTTGTATAAACAGTTTTATTTAGAAAAATCCCAATCAAGGAGTCGGTTACCTTTTACGATAAATGCCTTTTCGGAAATTTTAGCAAGTGGAGTGTCACTGTAGCTGTCGGAATAAAATTCGTGAATTTTTATGTCACCAAACATTTCTCTGTATCGCCTTACTTTTTCTTCACCGTGGCAGTTTATACCGCTGTATTTGCCTGTATGTTCGTCAACGACAGATGCCATAAGATAATTTATTTTGAGAGTTTTGCATATTGGTGCAAGTAAAAATTCTGGGGAGGCGGATATTATTACATCATCTTTTTGCTGTTGATTTTTATAAAACGGTTTGATTTTGTCAATATTAATATTCCAAAAGTCGGTTATGTCTTTTTGTATGTCGCAGTATTTTAAAAATTTATACATTTTTTCTTTAAACTGCGTTTTTGTGCCGATTTTAAAAACATAGAATTTAAGAAAAGCACCGATAAGTGAGGGGGCAAGCAATAAAATTTTTTTATGCCTTTTTAGAGAAAAAATATAGAAATTGGCGGTTGAGTCGCCGTCATATATTGTTTTATCAAAGTCATATACATTCATAAATAAACCTCTTAGTAAATTATTAGCTTTATAAATACTTATATTCTATAATTAATTATAGATTTTTGCAATACCCTTGTTCACCTAATAATCACTTATTTTCGGCATACTTACTGTTGCTTTTTACCCTGAAATATAGTATAGTATAATGTGAGTAATAATATAGGAGTAATACAGTGTTCGGTTATTTACAGATTGAAAAAGAGGAACTTCTTGTAAAAGAGTTTGAAACATATAAGGCTGTTTACTGCGGACTTTGCAAGCAAATGGGTAAAGATTATTCTTTTTTAACTCGTCTTACATTGAGCTATGACTGTACTTTTTACGCAATGCTTTTGATGTCATTACATTCTTCGTGCGGCGGTTTTAAGAAAGGCAGATGTACCTGCAATCCTCTTAAAAGATGTAATTTTGCTTACAGCAAAAATGACGATTACCAAAAGGCTGCGGCTTTTTCAATTATTACCGTTTACTACAAACTTATTGATGATATAAATGACAGCGGATTTTTTAAATCTCTGTTTTCGAGAATGATTAAGCCGTTTTTCTCACATCAGAGAAAGAAAGCTAAAAAGCGTTATCCGTGGATTGACGAATATGTGGCTGAAATGATGGAAAGACAGGCTGTTATTGAACAGGATAAAAGCTCTTCCGTTGATATTTCGGCAGACCCGACAGCTCAAATGCTCGGAAAAATCCTTGCAAAAGACGGTAATGACGAAACCGAGAGCCGAGTTTTATACGAATACGGATATAATATAGGCAGATGGATTTATCTTATGGATGCGGCAGACGATATAGAAAAAGACGCTAAGTCATTAAGTTTTAACCCTTTTATACAAGAGGACGGTTCAAGTTTAGACAACAATATTATTTCGCTCACTCTTAATCAGTGCCTTGCAAGGGCATATGATGCGTATAATTTACTTGATATAAACGGTTTTAAGGGGATACTTGACAATATGATGCTTAGAGGATTCCCGAAAATTCAGAATAAAATTACAGATAAAACCCAAAAGGACTCGGACAAATCTTTTGAGTCGCAGAAAGGAAGTAAAGATGAATAATCCTTATGAGGTTCTTGGCGTATCTGAAAATGCCAGCGATGAAGAAATTAAAGCAGCGTACAGAAAGCTTGCCAAAAAATATCATCCCGACAATTATGCGGACAGTCCGCTTGCAGATGTTGCCGAACAAAAAATGAAGGAAATCAATGAGGCTTACGATACAATAAATCAATTAAGGCAAAAGGGCAGAGGCTCGGGTTCAACTTCAAATGCAGCCGGCGGATATTCTCACCAATCCACAAGATTTCACGGTGTAAGAATTTATATTCAGCGCAATATGATTAACGAGGCCGAACAGATTCTTGATAATACAGAGCAACAGTACCGTGACGCAGAATGGCATTACCTTAAAGGTATGTGTGCATATCGCAAGGGTTGGGCAAATCAGGCTTATTCTTACTTTACACAGGCTGTAAATATGGACCCTAACAATCAGGAGTACCGTGCGGCTCTTAATAATATGAATAATCAGAGGGCTTATAATTACGGCGGCTACACTCAAGGTACACCAAATACAGGTGACGGTGCTATGTGTGATTACTGCACCACATGTCTTTGTGTAAACTGTCTTACAAACTGCCTTTGCAACTGTTGCAGAATGGGCTGTTAATATGAAAAAGTCATCTTCAAGTCCGTTAAAAACAACCTTTAAAGTTACAATTTCGGGTGTGTTGTCGGCACTTTCGCTTGTCTTTATGATGCTCACATCATTAGTGCCGCTCGGTACTTTTGCCTTTCCTTGTATGGCAGGAATTGTGCTTATGGTGATTGTAGTCGAAGCAGGTCATAAGTGGGCGTGGGGCGCATTTATATGTGTTTCACTGCTTTCGCTTTTCCTTGCGGGTGACAAGGAAGCTGTTGTATATTACATTATGTTTTTCGGTTATTATCCGATAATTAAAGGTGCAATAGAGGGAAAAATAAAAACAAGAGCCGTACAGCTTGTGCTTAAATATGCGGTATTCAATGCAGCGGTAATAGGAGCATTTTTTATAGCGGCTTTTTTACTTGCCGTGCCTGCTGAGGAATACACTATAGGCGGAATGTATGTACCGTGGATTTTCTTGCTTGCAGGAAATATATTCTTTACAATTTATGACTTGGCGGCAACAAAACTCGTTACATATTATATAGTTGTACTCAGAAACAAGCTTATAAAACCAAAATACAGAAAATGACAGAGGGGTAGTATCATGAGAAAAGTAAGCGCAAAAAAATTAATAGTCCCGATTCTTGCGGCCGTATTGCTGCTTTTTTCACTTCCCGTAAATGCGGCTGAACTTTCACAGACAGAGCAGGCTGTGAGCGCAAGTGTGACGGCAGGAGCGTCAGGTTATGTAAATGGTGACGGAGTAAATCTTCGTTCGGGAGCGGGTACAAGCTACAGTGTTGTGACTGTTATGGGATACAAAACAGAATTTACCTTTGACGACGGAACTCTGTACAACGGCGAGTGGTACAAAATCACTCTTTCGGACGGTACAAAGGGATATATTTACTATGAATATGCTACCGCAAAAGAGGTTACAGATACTCTCGGAACGGGTTACATAAATGCAAGTGATGTAAATATGAGATCGGGTGCGGGTACAGATTATTCTGTTATTACTACTCTTGATTACGGTACAAAAATTACCGCCGTTTCAAAAAGCGGTAATTGGTATTACATTGAACTTAGCAGCGGTACAAGGGGATATGTTTATGCGGATTATGTAACGCTTAATGCCGATGAACCGCAAAAGTCGGGACTTTCAAAGACAAGTCTTAGTATGTACAAAGGAAACTACAGCACTTTGTATGTAAACGGTGCAAAAGGTAATGTAAACTTTGCTTCATCAAATTCTAATATTGTATCTGTAACTTCGGACGGACTTTTATATGCAAAAGCTGCGGGTTCGGCAGTTATTACCGCAAGATATGACGGAATATCAGAGAGTTGCTATGTAACGGTTACAAGCGGAAGTTATGTAGGTATTTCCGATTCTGCGGTTCATATAAATAAAGATAAATCTGTTTTTCTTACCACAGATTCATATGTAGATTGGAAAACTTCAAATTCAAATGTAGCTACAGTCAGCGACGGTGTTGTATATGCCAAGAGCGAGGGTACTGCCGTAATTTCGGCAGAAACAAGCTATGGTGCAGGTACCTGTATTGTAACTGTAGAAAAAACTGCGCCTGTTCGTTTCGTATATGCCACACCTAATTCGGCGCCTCTTAACAGCCTTGTTACTTTGAATGCTATAACCGATAATACAAAGCGTGGTTTGTATTTTACGATATCCAATGAAAAAGAAAGCTATACGCTTCACGCCGATTCAATAAAGAAAGACGGCGACAATATTATTTGGTCTGCAAAAACTGTGCTTGATACTTCGGGTACATGGAACTATACAGCGTATTCGCTCGCAGAGGACGAAAACTATTACAGAACTGTCGAAGATGATGCAGAGGGCGAAGTTTTTGTTACAACTTCAACCGATACTACAACTGCGGTTCTCGGTGAACGCCGTGCAAGCGATGAAATAATCTCTCTTATCGCAAATTATGAGGGATTTTTGCCTACGGTAACACCTGACTATATTACGGGTGACGCAACATTAGGTTATGGCAAGGTTGTGTGGTCCGGCGAACAATTTTACAATAATCTTTCAAAAACCGAGGCATATGCTTATCTTTGCCAAACCGTAAACAGTGGCGGATATACTTCTCGAGTTAATAAGTTTATGATTTCAAATAATGTAAAGTGTAACCAACAGCAGTTCGATGCACTTGTGTGCTTTACATATAATGTAGGAGCATATGCGCTTGACAATGACAGCGATTTGTCGGACACTTTACTTAATACAGCATATCAGCCTGCATTAAAACCGTCTGCAAATGCTCAAGGCTATGTAAGCGGTGACGGCGTAAATTTGAGAAGCGGAGCGTCAACATCTTATTCTGTTGTATCCGTTATGTCTTACGGTACAACCTTTACTTTCGTTGACGGCAGTCTTTATAATGATAATTGGTATAAAATTAAATTGAGTGACGGCACGGTGGGATATATTTATTCCGACTATGCCTCTGTAATGTCAGCAAGCAGAAGTCTTGATAATGTAAGTCAGTCTGCGTATGCTAAGAATTTCTTTGCATATCACCATGCGGCAGGCGATTGCTATGAGGGACTTTTATACAGAAGAGTTGATGAGGCTGAAATATTCTTTTACGGTGATTACATAAGGGACGGTTACGAAAACAAGTACGGTTTCAGTTATACTTGCGCCCGTAACCCGAGCTTTGGATTGTGATAAATATTTAATTGGTATTACTTATTTGAAAGGGAGTATTATAATGAAGAAAATCGGTTTTATTGGTGCAGGAAATATGGCAACTGCAATTATCGGCAGTCTTATGGGACAGAATGACGGCAAGGCTGATTTTATTAATGTTTTTGACCTAGACAAGGAAAAATGCGATATTATGAGCAAAAAAGGCATTAATATTAAAAAATCCGCCGCTGATGTTATGCTTGAAAGCGACATTACCGTTCTCGCTGTTAAGCCGCAGAATTATCCCGAAGTGCTTGAGGCATTAAAGTCACAGGTAACAGATGACAAAGTTTTTGTTTCAATTGCGGCAGGTATTTCTATTGCATATGTGCAGAATCTTCTTGATTGTAAATGCCCTGTAGTAAGAGTTATGCCGAATACTCCGCTTTTGCTCGGGAAGGGTGCGTCTGCACTTTGCCCGTCAGATAATATCTCCGAAGAAGACAAACAGATTGTTTATAATATGTTTGCGGGCAGCGGTGTTTGTGAATATATTGCAGAAGAGCATATGAACGAGATTATATCTGTAAACGGAAGCAGCCCGGCATATATTTATCTCTTTGCAAAAGCAATGGCAGATTATGCTCAAGAGTGCGGCGTTGATTATGACAAGGCAATGAATCTTATTTGTGCAACTCTTGAGGGTTCGGCTAAAATGCTTAAAGAGAGCGGCGACAGTGTTGATACACTCATTGAAAAAGTAAGTTCAAAGGGCGGTACTACCATTGCTGCTCTTGATGCAATGAAAGACCTCGGCTTTTATGATGCCGTTAAAAAAGGTATGGCTGCCTGCACAAAGAGGGCAGAAGAGCTCGGTAAGTAATTACATTAATAGATAATTAGCATACAAGCAAAATATTCCGCATATTTTTATTAAGGATAATTATATGGAGGAATGTTTTGTGAAAGGCTTTATATTTTCGATAAAAGAAAAAACAGATTTAATCAGAACAGGCAGGTTTTCTCTGACAACACAAGATATAAAATATTACATAAAGAGATACGGAATTTATATATTGTTTATTTCGATGTTGATTGTCGGACTTGCCTGCGGAACTGTATATGCAATGTCTGCCGACAAGGAAATGCTTGCTTCTCTTGATTTTTTGTTTTTTACAAATCTTGACGCACGGCTTTCACAAAATGTAATTAACACATTTTGTGCCTGC
Organism: Ruminococcoides bili; assembly: GCF_040093295.1. NCBI lineage: Bacteria > Bacillati > Bacillota > Clostridia > Eubacteriales > Oscillospiraceae > Ruminococcoides > Ruminococcoides bili. Next base: position 9,940 of record NZ_JBBNJY010000003.1, on the reverse strand, counting down.
TTTGCATCTGATTTTATATTTTTGTTCGCAGTATTTTTACTCGGATTAACCCCTTGGGGAATCCCCGTACTGCCTTTTATTGTGTTTTTAAAGGGCTTCGGTACGGGAATTACTGCCGGATATTTGTTTTCGGTTCATTCGTTAAAAGGTATAGTTTTCTATCTTTTTGTACTGTTGCCCGGAACATTTTTATTTTGTCTGGCACTTATTTTATTTTCTTCCGCCGCTTTTACCGCATCGGGAAATATGTTTTGGCAGATTATAGCGGATAAAAAAATGGGCGGATCTTCGCACAGGTATATATCGGACTTTCTTTCAAGGGGAGTGAGTTGCCTTATACTCGCTTTTCTTTCTGCCGTGCTTGACGCTGCATTATGGGGAGTTTTTGCGGGGAATTTTAATTTTTAACCTATGGAGGTCGAACAATGGCAGGGAAAAAAGCAAAGTTCGCTTTGACTGATTTTTTCAACAACCTATTTAATAATTTCGGTAAAATAGTTTTTACAAACCTATTGTTTGCCGTACCGCTTGCGGTGTTGGTTACGGCTTTTTATTTTCTTGACAGTGCATTAAAACTTAACGGATATTTTATTCTTATGCTTTCGATTATTCCGCTTTCACCTTTTTTTGCAGGCGTAACCCTTGTTACCACAAGACTTGCAAGAGGAAAAGAAAATGTGGATGTTTTCAAAACATTTATTGAGGGCATAAAAAACAATTGGAAAAGATTTTTAATTCACGGTGTAATTACATACTTTGCGGTTATATTCAGTTATTTTTCAATAAGGCTGTACAGCGCATTAATTTCACAGCCGAATGCAGACTCGTTTTTCCTTGTAATGCTTTATGTTTGCCTGATAATTTCAATTATTATTGCAGTTGCATTTCTTTTTATTTTCTTTTATGTACCGTCAATGACAGTTACATTTGATTTGTCACTTAAAAATATTTATAAAAACAGTGCGCTTATGTCATTCGGTGAGTTAAAGCATAATATTATTGCAACATTCGGTCTTTTTATAATTGTGCTTTTTTGCGCTACAATTCTTATTTTTGTAGGCAATACAGACAGCAGTATTGCGCTTATAATTACAACCGCAATTCTTATGTTTGTACTTGTGCCTGCGCTTGCTTCTTATGTTATAAATGCCTCGGTTTATCCCGGAATGTATAACCTTATGACAGAAAAAGAAAAACGCTCTAAAAAAATTGATAAGAAAATGGACAACAGAAGAAAAGGTCAGTTTATTGACGAGGAAGATGAGGAAAACAATATAGCCGAGGAATTTCTTGACCTTGATGTCGAAGAGAATAAAGACGGCGATGAATATATTTTCTATAACGGAAAAATGGTTAAGCGAAGTGTAATTATTAAGATGAAAAAAGAAAGAGAGAAAGCAGAGGGGAAATCTGATGAAAGCAAAACACGCTGAAAAACGACCTAAAATAACAATAAGTCTGTGGCTTTTTATTGCTATAATTGCGTTTTTGGTGCTTTTGATTATCGGTATTACTTTTTATTCGGTACAGCGAGAACTTAATTCCGATAATAAAAACAATAACACAACGATTGCTGCAACAGAACAGATGACGGCAGCAGAAACCACACAGGCTGTTACAGAAGAAACAACCGAGCAGTCGATACAGAAAACTACAGAGGAAAGCACTGAAAAGGAAGAAGCTGCTGTTGAGCCGACCACACAGGCAATTGTAGTAAGCGGTGCAGAGAGTGCGGACAAAAATCTGAATTTTGACGCAGAGATGTATCCGTATAAGGCTTTTGACAATGTAGGCAAGCGTGATGCGTCTGTAAAAGAAGTTTTCGGCTCGGTATATGGCGGAGAGGGAATTACCTTTGATAAAAACGGACTCTTTTCCGATAATATAACCCAGTCGGAGTATAACTATGGTGCATATACCGTAACTGACGGCGTAATTAATATGACATACTCAAATGACAAAAATAAATCTGCGGAAATTATCTCGTACAAAGGCAATGTTCCAAGCGAAATAAAGATTGATTATGTCGGATATGATGTTTATTTTAAAATTGGAAGTGCAAATTAATGAGCAAAACCAAAAAGAATAAAAAAAGAAACAAAGTAAATCATACAGAAAATAAATTTAACCGTAAAAAGGCAATTACAGTCACTGTTGTTCTACTTGTAATTGTCGTAGCGGTAGTAGCTTTGATTTTTACAATGCATAATAAAGCTAATGATATTGTCGGTACAGATTGGGTATCATCGAGTGCTGTAAATGCAAGCGGCGATGAAGTGGAAATGGCAGAGGTTTATAATACAAGCTATACTTCGTATCAAGGCTCGCTTTCATTTAAGGATGACGGTACTTTTTCGCTTTGGCTCACACCCGGCACATCAGAGGACGGTACGCACTCCGGAAAGTATACTGTAAACGGCGATACAATTACCGCCGCTTTTGATGACGGAGAAACTACAACAAGTTTTTATATTCACCGTAACGGTGATAAAATTGAATCAATTTCATTGAATTATGAAGATTACGAAGTTTATTTCACTTTAAATAATTAATATCAAAGCAACAGGCTGTCGCGCTTTTATAGCGGACAGCCTGTTTTTTATATGTTTTGGAGTATGCACCACCGTACTGCGTAATAATGATTTTAGCAAGTTTTGCATTGGTTTGTTTGATGTTTACGGGATACTGCAATTTTTTTTCATATACAAACATTACAAATCCTCCTCGTTATCCCACGGCCAAGGATTTTTAACCCACTGCCATTTATTAGCTGTATTTGCCTCTTTGCGTAAAGGTCCGTATTTTTCTTCGTATTCTTCAATCAAGGGCAAAAGTTTTTCTTTACATTCTTTTATCTGCGAGAGTACCTGTTGGTCGTATGGGTGAGTGTCAAGAAAAATCTGTAAATCAAGGATTGAGAATTGATATGTTGATATTTTCTTTAAAAGAATTTCTCTCTCAGTCATTTTTTACACCACCGCATTTATTACCGTAAAAAGGCTTGTTCAATTCCGGAAAAACTGTGCCTGCTTCAAGCGCCTGAACAGGGGAGTAGGTTTTTGGATTACTTTCCTGAAACGGAACATATGCCATTGCCGGAGGTGTTTTTTCAGGAAATTTTGATGTTGCGTATCTTGAAATTACTGTATTGATAATGTCCACATAAATTTCTCCTTTCCGAGCTTGTTTACTCAATAACATATTATGCACTTGTATAAAATTAGTACCAAACTGCTTTTACGGGAATACTTTTTATGGCAAAAACTTGAATTGTCAGTGAAATTTTGATAAAGTATATAGGGAAGTTTTGTGTACGAAAGGATGATTTTATGAGCTGTGTTTATTTTGTAAGACACGGTGAAACCGTATGGAATGTTGAAAATAAAATTTGCGGTTCTACGGATATTGACTTAACGCAAAAGGGTCATGAACAGGCTATAGAAACAGGTAAAAAGATTTTAAACGATAACATAAATGCAGATAAAATCCTTTATTCTCCGCTTATCAGAGCTAAAAAAACGGCAATGCATATTTCAGAAATAACAGGTATTCCTGCTATTGAAGAGCCAAGACTTACAGAACAGAATTTCGGAAAATTTGAGGGAACTCCACGAAACGGTGATGAGTTCAGAATTGCCAAAGGTGAGTTTGTTTGCAGATATGACGGCGGCGAATCTATGTTGCACCTTGCGCAAAGAATTTATAATCTGCTTGATGATGTAAAAGCGAGCGGTGAAACCTGTATTCTTGTTGCGCACAACGGAATATCAAGGGTGATTAATTCATATTTCTATGAAATGACTAACACTGAATATGCAAATTTCGGAGTTAAGAACTGTGCTGTTTTAAAATATGAATTTGAATGATTTGTGGAGGCAAATTTAATTGGATAGGGTAAAGAAAAAAGAATTGGATTTCGGCAATGATAAAATATTCAGTATATTGTTAAGACTTGCACCGCCTGTTATGCTTGCCCAACTTATACAGGCATTGTACAATATAATAGACAGCTTTTTTATAGGTAATTATTCAGAATCGGGACTTACGGCGCTGTCAATAATTTATCCGATACAGTTGTTGATGATTGCGCTTGCGGTCGGTACGGGCGTTGGTATAAATACTCTCATGGCGCATTTTCTCGGTGTTGACAACAAGAAAAAAAGTGATGAAACCGCAGGCGTAGGAAATTTCCTTGCGTTTGCAATGTGGTTTGTTTTTGCTCTTATATGTTGGTTTATAATGCCGTTTTATGCACAAATATCGACAAATTCACAGGAAATTATAGATGAAGTAATTGTGTACGGCAGAATAGTTTGTGTATTTAGCTTTGGTTTGTTTTTTGAAAGCATTTGGACAAAAGTTATGCAGGCGACGGGAAATATGAAAATACCTATGATTGCTCAAATTGCGGGTGCTTTTGTTAATATTGCTCTTGACCCATTGTTAATTTTCGGAATCGGATTTTTCCCCGAATTGGGCATTGCCGGTGCAGCTATCGCTACAGTAGTAGGACAGATTGCGGCTGCTTTAATTGTAATGAAAAAAGGCTGCAAAAGATCGCCGAAAATATCCAAATACAAAGAATACATAAAGAGAATTTACCACTTAGGTTTTCCGAATATTCTTATGCAGTCTGCATACACATTGTATATATTCGGATTAAATCTAATATTAAAGGGATTTTCCGATCAGGCAGTCACCGCTTTGGGTTTATATTATAAATGGCAGACAATATTTTTTATTCCTCTCGGTGCAATGCAGACCTGCATTGTGCCTGTTATCAGCTTTAATTACAGTGCAGGAAATAGAGAAAGGTGCGGCAAAACTCTGAAAGATGCTGTCTTGCTCGGAATGGCGCTAATGCTAATCGGTGTGTTGTGCTTTGAAATAATGCCTGCCTCTCTTATGGGCACATTTTCAAAGGACAGCGAGGTAATCAGAATAGGCTCATATGCGTTAAGGATAATTGCCGTTTCTTTTATACCAATGGTTACATCACTGATTTTTCCTGTATTTTTTCAGGCAATCGGTTCGGCTTTTAAAAGTTCCGTACTTACAATTCTGAGAACAATTGTGCTTTTTGTACCGCTTGGTTGGGTGCTTGCACATTTTGGACTTGAAAGTTTTTGGTTTACATTCCCGATAACCGAAGTTATTACAACCGCAGTAGGTTTTATTATGTACAGTAAAAGCAGATTTGGCAGAAGGTTAAGTAACGGATATACGATATAATGCTTACAAATTATACAAATTGCCCTGTAATGTTATTGACAAATTTCGCATAATGTGGTATTATAATAAAAATATAATCTTACAAGGAGTATGATTTTCTATGAAAAGAATAAAGACTATTGAAACTCGTGACCTTAAGAAGAGCGTTAAAACAGGCGGTTGCGGTGAGTGTCAGACATCTTGTCAGTCAGCTTGCAAAACATCTTGCGGCGTTGCTAACCAGCAGTGTGAGAAGTGCCTCAGCGAGAAATAATTTAGCTGTGCAAATTTTGCATTAAAAAGGATTTTCAGCCGTTTCACCTTTTGGAGAACGGCTTTCCTTTTGTCTATAAAAAGGATTTGGAGAAAATATATGATACACCAGTATAAGTTAAACGGATATAACATAGTGCTTGATGTTTTCAGCGGCAGTGTTCACTGCGTAGATGACCTTGCGTATGATGTTATTGAAATGTACGAAAATTCCGATAAAGAAAATATAATCAAGGCTATGCTTGAAAAGTACAAAGATATCCCTGAAATTACAGCAGAAGAAATTTCGGATTGCTATGATGATGTTACAGAATTAAAGGATAACGGCAAGCTCTTTACTGCTGATAAATATGAGGACCTTGCATTTGATTTTAAAAAGAGAAACACTGTTATTAAGGCTTTGTGCCTGCATATTGCTCATACCTGTAATCTTAATTGCGAATACTGCTTTGCAAGTCAGGGTAAGTATCACGGTGACAGAGCTTTAATGAGTTTTGAAGTAGGCAAGAGAGCTATTGATTTTCTTATTGAAAATTCAGGCAGCAGAGTAAACCTTGAAGTTGACTTTTTCGGCGGCGAACCGCTTATGAATTTTGATGTAGTAAAGCAGATTGTCGCTTACGCAAGAAGTATTGAAAAGGAAAAGAACAAGAATTTCCGTTTTACTCTCACAACAAACGGTATGCTTGTTGATGATGATGTAATTGAATTTGCAAATAAAGAATGTCATAATGTTGTACTTAGCCTTGACGGCAGAAAAGAAGTACATGACCACCTTAGAAAAACCGTAAGCGGCAAGGGCAGTTACGATATTATTGTGCCAAAGTTCCAGGAATTTGTTAAAAAGCGTGGTAACAGAGGTTATTATGTGCGTGGTACTTATACACATAACAATACTGATTTTACAAATGATATTTTCCATATGGCAGACCTTGGCTTTACAGAGCTTTCAATGGAGCCTGTTGTTTGCTCACCGGAAGACCCGTATGCGCTTACATACGATGATTTACCTGTTCTTTTTGAGCAGTACGAGATACTTGCAAAGGAAATGCTTAAGCGTGAAAAAGAGGGCAGACCGCTTACTTTCTATCACTATATGATTGACCTTACGGGCGGACCTTGTATTTACAAGAGAATTTCGGGCTGCGGTTCGGGTACAGAGTATATGGCAGTTACACCGTGGGGTGAGTTATATCCTTGTCATCAGTTCGTAGGCGACCCTAAATATAGTCTTGGAAACATTTATGAAGGTGTTACAAATACTGCTATTCAGGACGAGTTTAAACTTTGCAATGCGTACGCAAGACCGAATTGTAAAGATTGTTGGGCAAAACTTTATTGCAGCGGCGGCTGTGCTGCAAACGCATACCACGCCACAGGCTCAATTACAGGCATTTATGAATATGGCTGTGAGCTGTTTAAAAAGCGTATGGAATGTGCAATTATGATGAAAGTTGCCGAAGCAGAGCTTTAATACAATAAATTCAGCGGTATGGGTTTTCTCATACCGCTTTTTAATTAAACTGGTAAATTAATAAACAATTCAGAAATATGACATCCAAATCCATTTGATATTTTTAAACACATATCAACGGTTACATTATATTCGCCTCTTTCTATTCTACCGTAATAGGCTCTACTAATTCCGCAAATTTCTGAAAATTCTTCTTGAGTATATCTCTTGAAATTCTAATCTTTTTTATTTCATTTCCTAAGTAATAATTTATTAAATTTTTATTTTTCATACTTACCTCAAAACGTCATATATAGCGTTGAATTGTGTGTGCTAATGTTATATTATTATATTGTTGATGATAGAGAGATCTATGTATCATTCATAAAATTTATATTTTAATTGAAAGGAAAATTAATTATGAGCACTGAATTGAATTTTAAAGTTGAAAGTTTTAGAAAGATTCCAAATCCATTTCAACACAAAGATTTGGTTAAAAAACCGGATGAATTTTATCCACAAATGTATTTTGCAATTTGCGATGTTAAGGATTTGCCAGACAATATACCTATGGCTACTAATCCAAGAGAACAAAAAATGGGTACATCAGTTGCAAAAAAAATTATGGAATCATTGCTAAAAACTTCGGAACCTGATTTTTATTTACTTAACAGAGGTTTAGTTATCTCCGCTAAAGATGTACATTATGATAATAATAGTGGTATGTTAAAAGTTATTTTTCAAGATTTAGATGTTCATGGTAATATTGATGGCGGTCATACTTATAAAGCTATTTTAAAAAAGCGTGAGCAAATAGACTACGGACAGCAGTTCGTAAAAATTGAATTATTAACTGGAGTTGAAGATATTTTTCAATCATTAGCTGCGGCAAGAAATACTTCAACACAAGTTCAAGATAAATCTATTGCTGAACTTGAAAATAGATTTAAATTTATAAAAGATGCTATTAGAAATGAACCTTTTAAAGATAATGTTTATTTTAGAGAAAATGATAAAGGTGATATAGATGTTGCCGATATTATCTCTATTCTCACACTGTTCAATATTTCTAAATATCCAGATCAAAATTCTTTTCCAATTGTATCTTATAATGGTAAGAAAAAATGTATAGATTATTATATTGATGACCATAAAAAATATGGCGAAACTGTTAAAAACCCTTATTATAGATTAAAAAATATCATGACAGATTTATTTAAGCTTTATGATATGATTGAAACTAAAATGGTTGATTATTACAAGCAAAAATACACATCTGGGCGCTACGGTTCTGTAAAAGGTGTAACATCAGCAAAAAGAGATACAAAGTTTAAATCAAAATTTTATAAAAAAGAAATGGATTATCAAACTCCAACAGGTTTTTTATATCCAATTCTTGGTTCTTTTAGAGCCTTGATTGTACAAGATGATAATGGGTATTATAAATGGGCTGCTAATCCATTTGATTTTCTTGATAGATTAGGAAGTGAATTAGTAGAAACTACAATTGAAAGAAGTAGAACACTTGGAAATAGTCCTCAAGCTGTTGGTAAAGATAGTGGTAATTGGAAAACCTTATACATTACTGTTGAATTGGAATTACGAAGATCATTGTAATTATATCAAATTTTTAATTTATTGTACAGTATATATACATATATATCTTGTTATGATTTAGGCGGTATGGGATTTCTCATACCGCTTTTTATGGTGATTTTACAAATGAACAGGATAATTGATTTTTTAAAGAAAGAAATTGTACTCAGCGTTTCGTTCGTGCTTGCGCTGAGTTCAATGTTCTTTGTGCCGCCGAGTGAAAAATATTTTGATTATATAGATTTCCGCACGCTTGGACTTTTGTTTTCTCTGATGACAGTAATGGTTGGGTTTAACAAAATGGGTGTATTCAAAGTGATTGCTGAATATCTGCTTAATAAAGTCAATACAATGCGAGGTGTTACGCTGTCGCTTGTACTGTTATGCTTTTTCAGTTCCATGATAATTACAAATGATGTTGCATTGATAACATTTGTGCCGTTTACAATAGTGCTGTTAAAACTTGCGGACAAGCAAAGCCGAGCGATATATGTTGTAACGCTTGAAACAATAGCCGCCAATCTTGGCAGTATGCTGACTCCGATAGGCAATCCGCAAAATTTGTACTTGTTTTCGGCTTATAATATGAATATATCTGATTTCTTTAAGACGATTTTGCCGTATGCCTTGATTTCTCTTGTTATGCTTGTATGTTGTTCACTATTTTCAGGTAAATCTCCAATTGTATATAATGAAAATAGGGAAGAATTAAATTTTGATAAAAGACTTATAGCAATGTATATTGCATTGTTTGCAATTGCTCTATTAAGTGTTTTTCGAGTATTAAACTATCTTATACTCCTTGCTGTTGTAATTGCTTTTGTACTTATATTTGACCGCAAGGTGCTTTTAAAGGTAGATTACAGTTTGCTGTTTACTTTCATATTTCTTTTTGTATTCATAGGTAATCTCGGTAATATAAGTCAAATTAACGGTTGGCTTTCGAGTGTAGTTAATGGCAATGAAGTGCCGGTTGGAGTGCTTGCAAGTCAGGTATTTTCAAATGTGCCTGCCACAATTTTACTTTCAGGTTTTACAAATAATGCTACAGATTTAATGATTGGTGTAAATATCGGAGGCCTTGGTACATTGATAGCATCAATGGCAAGTCTTATATCGTTTAAATTTATTCAGAAAGAAAATGTAAGTATCGCAAAATACTTTGGATTATTTACTTTATTTAATGTTTTGTTTTTGGCGGCAAATATAATATTATGGCTTGTGATTAAATGATTTTTGCGTTCTGTTTTTTATGTTTGATAACATTAAAAATTGTGGTTTAGCGGAGTGTCGGTCGGGCATTGAAATTTAGCTAACGCTAAACTATCCTCCCAAAAGCAAAAAAGTTTACTCAATTTTTTCAAAAATTGCGGGTATGGGCAGCGCCCATAAAAATCTTCCGATATA